>JAPLOC010000929.1:0-12867 GCA_026692825.1 Planctomycetota bacterium
CGTCGACTCGTGGATGGCCCCGGACTTCGGCAGGTACTCGTCGTTTTGTATCGCAAACGACTTGAAGCGACCCTGGTACAGGTGTCTGGCTCCACCGGTCCCATGGTGCGCGTGGTACCGCATCGTGCGTCCCACTGACAGCCGCCGGAGGAACTCGCTGACTTGATTGTCGGTGGTCGGCCGCACCACAAAGTGCCAGTGATCCGGCATCTGGACCATCGCGTAGATCGGCAACGGGACAATTTCCCAGGTTTCGTCGATCACCCGCAGAAATGTGTCGAAATCCTCAGGCTTCTCGAAGATCGTCAGACGCGCCACCGCTCGGTTGAATACGTGAAACACGTCGCCCTGTGGACAAACTCGTTTTCGTCAAGGCATGATAAATACAGTATACCGCTCGCAGCCTGACAGGTCGAAAAAAGTCCTGACCCCTTTGTCCGGCTCAATGAGACCTGACCCCTTTTGTGCTTCACCAGAGAACGTGCGGAGTGACAACGGCCCGGAGTTCATTGCGAAGGCGATGCGGAGGTGGCTGAAGCATCTCGACATCGGTGCGTTGTACGTGACGCCCGGGTCATCCTGGGAAAACGGCTCCGCGCAAAGCTTCAACAGCAAGTGCCGGGACGAGTTCTTGAACGCGGAGGAGTTTGACAATGTGGAGCATGCCAGGGCGATGGCCGGAGACTGGCAGGCGGCCTACAACGAAAGCCGGCCCCACAGCACATTGGGGTACAAGACCACCAGCGAGTTCGCGTGGACGTGTGCTGCTTCCGCTCGGGCTGCGCCCTGACTCCAGCAGCACACGTGGATTGAACAACCGGCACTCTCACAACAACTGGTGCCAGCAGCGGGGGCATGGTACGGGATCAAACGATTTTCAAGTCAATTTGGGTCCCATCAGGAATGCCGGCAATCTGCAACGCGAGTGACCCCCGAAATCGCATTGCTGCCACTGCAGAACCAGCATACAAATTTGCGACCGTATACTTTCCACCGAGAACGAATGGGATTCTCGGAATTAGTCGTTCTCCCTCTGTGATTGCCCGATTTTGAGTCTGCCAATCGTGTGCGAGAGTGAATCCAGAAAATCCACGCCAGTCGCTTAGCAGTCTGACACACCATTTGGCAATACTGTCCGACAATACCTCAATCTCGGCCGTCTCCGAATAGAACAATACAACGCTGTTGGTTGTGATCCCAAATTGGTTCCCATAGATGTCCTGCGCAAAAAAAAGAATCGGATCGGAAATAAGATGAGAGTATTCGCATCTCCATAGCAGGTGATCATTCCATCTGCCCAGCGTCATTAAGTCTTGACGGGTTCCAAGTGGAAAGACTTGAATCGCGGACTCAAACGCGAAAAATCCGTTTCGACGTGCTAATAGGTCATGCAATTCGCCGCCGAGAGTTCCAAACCTTTCTAGAATGTCCGCGTCGGCATTCGTCCAGCTGGGCAACGATGAATCGCTCGCTGCCGACAACAATCTCTCCAGCGACATTCTCATGGCTCCTTTGGTGGCACATTGATTACCTTGATTGTAACTGGTGTTCCGTCCGGATGTCCACTGATTTGGTTGCCGATTGCCGCACCTGCGCCCCGGTTATCGCTGGGCGGTACCCCCCGTACGCTATATTCACCAGTGCTCGGCTTGAAGACCGCAGGCGGAAACTCGTCCCTGTCCATTCCTGGAATCGGGTCTACACCATCCATTCTCTCATTTCGCCGTGGTTTTGATCCAGGTCTATCAATTTCACCATGTGGACTAATGCCCGAATCAATCCCATCCTGTGCATGGCGCGCAGATTCTGGATGCTTGCTGCCATCAATAATTACCTCGAGTCGAGGTGGTTCATTCGTTGCAATTCCAACACTGCCGTCGGCGGTGGCCTGCGCAGCCTCTACCGACGATTTCGCACCACGCTCAAACTTCGACGGATCAAGTCCAGCCGCCTCGAGTTGCTCCTTGGTCAAGCTGCCGTCTTCGAGGCGGCGCGCGATCTCCTCCGGCGACATCTCGTCGAGGGCTTTTCGCAGTTCCTTCGGATCGGTGAAGAGCTTCTTGAAGAACGCTTTCGCGGTTGCTGGGTCAAGGTCTTTGATAAATTTACCAAGTTGCTTCGCATGTTTAAAGAGATCCGCGAGATCGGGGAGTCCCATGTCCCCGACAACACTGCCGATCCATGCGTATTTCTGTCCCAGCACGGAGCCGACAATGGCACCACCCGCCTGGGCTGCATACGACTCCGTACCGCGTAACGCAGACTGGATCTGATCGAGGCCGTGGGCTCCAATTACGACGCCCCCGGCAATCGCGACGGGCGAGCCAGCACCAAGCGTTGCAGCGCTGCCGATTCCTGCGACTGCCACGCCAACCGCAACTTCGCCGACCCCACCGACGACCTGCATTCCTCGTCCAGCAAGATCGACAGTTTCCCACAACCAATCCCAACTCAATTCGGCCTCCCAAAGCCGAACGGAGGCTTTGCGGGTGCCGCAGGTGTGTGCTTCTCGGACTCAAGCTCCATGCGATTCCAGTATTCAATTTCGCCGCGAATCGTCCCGCCAGGAGTTATCGTAAACAATGGTGTCAGGTCGGCGGTGTCAACACGTGTGCGTCGTCCGTGTACCAGCATGAACGTCATGAACCGTTCGCGGTCGTTTTCAGGGACCACCAATTCAGAATAGCCGATGAGCTTTCCTTGATGGGAAATGTGGGTTGCTGCTTGGGTCTGGTCCCGCTGTGCGGCGCTTTCCTGCCAGATTGTGTTCATGAACACTCGCGTAGTCCGATCAAGCTGGAGTCGCATGCAACTTCCTCTTAGTGAGCTAGACGAACCCGCCGCAACAGACCAGACCAGGTGGCAACGAAGGGACGTCGACGCCACCAGGCGTCGTCAGATCGGGCATGCAGGGATTTGATGAATTGCCGCGAGGAAGCAGGCCGCCGAGTATCGGGCCCGCAACACCCATTACGGCCCCAATTGCCGCACCCGGATTCGACCAGTCCGCGGTTGCCAGGCCATACGCCTGCTGCGAGGCTCCAGCCACTTGTGCGACTCCAGTCAATCCGGCCATCCCGGCAACTCCGCCGATCGCTCCGAGAACCGCACCCGGATTGCTCCAGTCGGTGGTGGCGAGTGCATAGGCCTGCTGGCCATACCCAACGAGATCCTCAAGGCTGACGTCCCCCATGAGATCCTGAATCTGGCCGAGAAACGAGGACTCGGCGTTCGTTTCGGCAGAAACCGCCGGGTTCGGATCCGAGGGAATCGTTCCTCCGGGGGACACGTCACCGAAAAACATCAGGCCAAGAAAAACGACTCGTCCGAGCGTGTTAAACGGTCCTTCAGGCGAGGCACCGTTCATCAGCATGTACGTCAGGTCAGAATATGTGACAAACTGACCATTGACGCGAACCTGCGGTGTCGAGACAACGGGCTTGCAGAATCCCTTCAGCATTTGCGACATGACACCGCCACCTGTTCCCCCTTCGTCGCCGATCACTGTGGCGACGCGCGATCCCATGTGGAATACCGGAAACCCACGTGAACGGACATTCGGACTGACAAGAATGCTCTGATCGCAATATCCAACAATCGGGTACGGTGCCGGGATCAGGGGCGACTTGCAGACATCGGGACAGATGCTCATCACGAGAAACTGTGCGTCCTTGCGGATTCCTTCGTGTTCCGCCATGACTAGCTCCTTGATGGCAGCGATTTTTCGAGTACGGCGCTGGATTGATCTATGACGTCGTCCGGCACCCGCATGCGAACCTCGAGGACCCGGAGCGGGGGCGTCAATGGATGGACGCCGCGCCAGGTGAGGAAACACCTGTTCTCGGGAACATCGATGTGAATCGTGTCGAGGCGGATCGGGGCCGGAACCAGCCGTCCGTCATGGAAACGCAGCAGAATTGCGAGTTCAAATCTGGGGAGAGAGAACGTGAGTGAACCGCGCGGCGTCAGATTCGTCAGCGTGATCGTTTCGGTCCCATTAGCGAACCCGTCCAGGGTCAGGCCGGTGGATGCCGTATTGTAGAAAGCAAATGAAAAATCCTCCGGCAGATCGGGCCAACGCGTTTTTTCCCAGATGGCATTGAATGTGCCTGCAAGATCCCGGCGCGGGGTCCAGCCGGGGGCAACCGGACCGAACCCCTCGACGGGGACAGGCTTTCCAAACTCCAGTGGGGTGGCGTCTGCCGGCAAAATCTGGGGGGCCCGGACCGGCTCTGTCACCTTGGGGTCAGCGAATCCGGTACCGACTGGGTTTGGGTCGTAGATGCGATTCGCTGCGCCTTCCCGGTATTCTACACCGTACGCTAGTTCATACCGTACGGGAACTGTGGTGACTGGTTGCGGCTGTGTCAGGTTCCAGCCCAAAAGGCCGCGGCGCCATTCCCTCGGACCTGTCACCCGAATCACTTTCTTTGTCTGCCCGAATTCCACTGCGGCCGTCCACTCTGCGGCCGGTCGTCCACCGGGGGCGTGGGCGTCTGATGTGATAAGAACATCCGTCTTCGGTTTATATGGTGCCAGACTGGATTCACGTTTGAGGCTCGATTTTCCCGGCTCGCCAAAGTACTCGTCGGCCATGACGAGTGGTTCTTGCTGCTGGATCAATCGAATCCGCTTTCCGGGAACGATTTCAAATGTGCCCCGCAGCACTACGACTCCGAAATCGCTGCGTTTTTCGTCGCGGCTTTCAAACAGCAAAGGCGGGAACGGTGTGTAGTTGCGAAAGTTCATTCGAATCGAACGGCGAAAGAAATCCTGAAAAGTGAGTTCAACCAATCAGTCCAAGTGCGACATCACTGCAGCGAACACCTTGTCAGTTGAGATCAATGATCGCCCCCTTCACCTGCACGTTTCCGCTTGCCGAAAACAGAAACTCCGTCCCCTCGATCGTGACTTTGCCACCAGCCTCCATGACCAGCCGACTTGATCCACAGATGATCTCAAGTTTGCTGCCGACAATCACCTTTTTGTTCATTCCAACTTCTTCGGCGCTCACGAAGCCAACTGTGGTGTTCATCACTCCGCCGGAAACGATCGAGTACGCGGCACCGACGTTCAGTGTCTTCGCCACCCCCACCATCTCATTCGACATCATCCCCACAGTCTCATTCTTCATCATTCCAACTGAGTTGGTCTGATTGACGCCGACGCTGTTCGTCTGGTTGGCCCCGACGTTGACCGTCTGGTTCGCTCCCACGGTCTCGTTGTGGTTGGTTCCGACGGAGACCGTTTTATTCACTCCAACGGTCAGGTTCTGATTGTTCCCGACCTGTTTCTTTTCGTCGACTCCAATGTCAGCGCTGCGGTTGATTCCAATACTGTGCGTCTCGTCGTTCTCCACACGGGTGTTCATATTGTACTGCCCGTGGATCCGGATCTGCTCTTTCCCCGGCGTGTCATCCATCGACATCTCGTTGAAGCCACCCCCCTTGTACGTCTTCGTCTTGTTCCCCCGGCGGGTTTTGCCGTCGGGGAGCGCGTAGGGGGGCTTGTTGTCGCCGTTGTAGACTCGTCCCGTGACGATCGGGCGGTCGGGATCTCCTTCCAGAAAGTCGACGATCACTTCTTCATGGATCCGGGGAAGGTCCATATAGCCCCATCCCTGGCCGGCGTGCATCTGCGACACTCGCATCCAGCAACTGCTGTTTTCGTCCCGCTTCCCCTCGCGGTCCCAGTGAAACTGTACCTTCACCCGGCCATGTTCGTCGGTGTAAATCTCTTCGCCGCCGGGACCGACGATGACTGCGGTCTGGGGACCTTCAACGACGGGGCGGTGCGTCTTGCGGCGGGAACGAAAGACTGTGGTCGCCGGTATTGCCTCGAAGCGGTTCGTCACTTCCGCGTCCCCCCCGCCACCGGTCGGGTTGCTGTAGCTGTCGCCGATTGTCGCGGAGGTCGAGACTGCCGTCAGCACGTACCCCTTCCCCTCCTCCGAACGGTTGCGATGCCGTTTGACCTGGAACTTTCCCCCTGGGGTAAAGCTGCGGTAGTTGCTGGTGCCGCCGGCGACATCATGCGCCGCTTCTTCCTGTTCCTGCAGGATCGTGGTGAGCGGAGTCCCCTCCCCTTTGTCGTTGTACTTCCCGGGGTAATCATAGATCTCAAACTTGGGCGTTTGAGCGACCTTCATCTTCCCCTGGGTCTGTGTCACCATCGCCTGCTTGGGCTTGGTGAAGTTGTAGTCGGTCTGCGTGACCTTGCCTGGTCTGAACTCGACCCGGTGATCCCAGCCGAGCAACCTGGGTTTGCGGTCATCGACCCCGTCGGGGTTGGGGAATTCGACGGACTTGTCGGGGAGATCTTTGTAGGCCGACGTCTGGTCTGCCAGCACCAGTGTGTGCTTCTGCTGTTCATGCCGGAAGAAATAGAAGATCCCTTCTTCTTCCATCAGGCGGGAGACGAAGTTGAAATCGGACTCGCGGTATTGCACGCAGTACTCGCGCGATGGGTAGTTGCGCGACAGTCCCGAGAGATCGAAATCGGTGAATCCGGCTTCGGTGAAGATCTGTTCGATAATCTGCTTCGACGACTTCTTCTGAAAGATCCGACAGTCGGTCGTCTGGGTGAGAAACCATAACCAGGGGACGACGGTCGCCTCGTAAACGACCGCCTGTTCGTCCTGGCCGGCGTATCCGAAGCGGGAGACGTGCCCGTGGAACCAGCGGTCGGGGTGGTCTTTCGTCGAAAGTCGTACCGACACCGGCGTGCCCACCACTCCCGCGACGTCGAGGCTGGAGTTCGCCGACAGCATCTCGAGGCGGTACTCAAACAGTTCCGAAATCGCCTCGCGGCCGGTCAAAGACAGCAGCAACAACACGTCCTTCCCGAGTACGGTCGAGACGGCAAGCTGCCGGGTCTGTTGAGTGGCGGCGTCTAACATTGCAGTTGTCCGTAGTCGAGTCGCTGAAAACGACTCGGGAACGACCCAAAGGATGGAAAGTGACTGTATCGCACGGAATTCGGTGAATCAACGGTGTGTGGAAAATGCCGCTTCTGGTCCAATGGTCGCCACCCAAGCGCTACCGCAACTGCCCGCTACCGACGATCCCCCCCGGCTCAAGGGTGCATCCGGTTGAAGAGGATCGATTCGACCCAATGCATCAGCGGCTTGCCCTGTGGAACCAGGCACTGCACATTCCCCGCCCAGGCTGGATTCTCCACCACGAACATCAGCGGAATGGCGGCGTGTGGCTTGAGCCGGGGCATCTCGGTCGGTGGCCCCAGGACGGCCGCGATCTTGTCGATATCGAGCGATTGCGGCTCGTGGAACTTGATTGTCACCGAGCAGATCTCGCGCCCCCGCGGAGTTTTCAGGAAATCGATCACCGCCCGCTCGATCCGTGGATCGGTCGGGACCAGGAAGACCCGCAGTCCTTTATCGTCTTCGTCGACGGCGGGGCCCAGCACATCCTTTGCCATGGCGGCGGTGAAATCGTCCGTGAAAAAACTCGCGGCCCAATCCAGCACGAATTCGTCGTCAAATCGCATCGCCACGTCCCATCCAGTTGATCAGGGTTTGCCGCACGGGAGTGTATCGCCGGTCTTCCAGGCGTCCTGCTCCTCCGGCAAAGCTCGGTACTCCGGATACCGGTTCTGGGCGTCGCTCAGGACAGCATTGCGGTACTGGCGTCGGGGACCGTAGACCGAATCATGGGATGCCTGTGCCAGGTTCCCCTGCGGGCTGGTACCGGTCAACGGAGAATTGGCGGCGCTCTGCGCCATGGCCGGCGACACCCCCATACTGTTTTGGATCTGGGCAGCGGTTTGACCCTGTCCCGCCGCACGTTGGGCCATCAGGCTCCATTGCTCGGCATGACGGGCTTCATGGTAGACGGCATTTGCCAACAACCGCGCATCCGCACCCGCAAATGTTGGCGAGTTCAACTGTTGCTGAGAGATTTCCAACGTGCCGGTCTTGAAATCGTATTCCGCATTCCCCGGCGTCAAGGAATTGCTCCCTCGAATCGATTGATTGGGAACACCCGACTTGGCCAGTTGCCGATTGGTAATCTCTTCCAGCCTCTGGCGTCGCTGTTCCGGCGTCAACTTGGGCCACTCCTTCGCGAGTTTGGCCAGGTCGGCGCAGAATTCCGCCATGTTCGCCGGATTGGCGAGACCAAACCCGATGTCGCCAATGAGAACGCTGGCGGCCCCCAACACAATCGAGTTGGGACCGCCGGCCCCCACGAGCATGTCCCCCACCCGCGTGGCCATCTGGCCGCCAATCATCACGCTCAGGCTGCCCAAATAGCAGACTTCCGGGCCATGCGGCGCAGGTGCCGGGGGGGCGATCGGCATGGCGCAGACGTGCGTGTCGACGTTGCAGCGCCAGGCGGGTTTGCCCCCGACCAGCACCGTGACAGCCCCGACACCGGGGGCGAGCATGGGGGGGGTATGTGGGGGCGTGCAGAGATCCCCGACGCGAGCCGCCATCATTCGCACACCCTCCTTCCCGGCGAACGGCCGGCCTTGTGGTTCCTGCGGAAATCGTCCGCCGCCGGCGTTATCACGTGTTGATCTTGACCAGGGCCGAATGGATGTCAAGCACCGCGCTCGACTTGAATTCCGCGTTCGTTCTCGCCTGAAGCGTGAGTACGCCCGCTTCGACATTCATCGAGGTATTCGCGCTTTCTTTGATCGTCGCGGTCGCCTTGACCGAGAAGTTGACGCACTCAATTTCCACATCGCCCGATTTACTGAGCGTCAGTTTTGAGTTGCCACAGACGAACTGGATCTTGTCCTGCACCTTGACCGTGTACTCTTTGCCGACGGACAACGAAGACTCCCCACCCGTCGAGATCGAGTGATCTCCCCCGACAACCAGGGTTTTGTTCATTCCCACTTCTTCGGCACTCATGAAACCGACGGCCGTATTCATGATACCGCCGGAAATGACCGAATACGCCGCTCCGACGTTGAGTGTCTTCGCCACACCCACGATCTCATTCGACATCAACCCCACCGTCTCGTTCTTCACCATTCCGATGGAGCTGGTTTGGTTGGACCCGACGTTGACCGTTTGATTGGCCCCGACCGTCTCGTTGTGGTTCATCCCCACCGAGACCGTCTTGTTCACCCCCACCGCCAGCGTCTGGTTATTGCCGACCTTCATTTTCTCGTCGATGCCAACGTCGGCGGTGCGGTTCTTTCCGATGCTGTGCGTCTCGTCGTTCTCGACGCGGGCGTCCATATTGTGCTGGCCGTGGATGCGGATCTGCTCCTTTCCCGGCGTGTCATCCATCGACATCTCGTTGAAGCCGCCCCCCTTGTAGGTCTTCGTCTTGTTCCCTCGGCGGGTCTTCTCGCCCGGCAGGTTGAACGGGGGTTTGTTGTCGCCGTTGTAGACTCGCCCCGTGACGATCGGGCGGTCGGGATCTCCTTCCAGAAAGTCGACGATCACTTCTTCATGGATCCGGGGAAGGTCCATATAGCCCCATCCCTGGCCAGCGTGCATCTGCGAGACCCGCATCCAGCAACTGCTGTTTTCGTCCCGCTTCCCCTCGCGGTCCCAGTGAAACTGCACCTTCACCCGGCCATGTTCGTCGGTGTAGATCTCTTCGCCGCCGGGACCGACAATCACTGCGGTCTGGGGACCTTCAACGACGGGGCGGTGCGTCTTGCGGCGGGAACGGAAGACGGTGGTCGCCGGTATTGCCTCGAAGCGGTTCGTCACTTCCGCGTCCCCTCCGCCACCGGTCGGGTTGCTGTAGCTGTCGCCGACTGTCGCGGAGGTCGAAACCGCCGTCAGAACGTACGCCTTTCCCTCTTCCGAGTGGTTGCGATGCCGCTGGACCTGGAATTTTCCCCCCGGGGTGAAGCTGCGATAGTTGCTGGTGCCCCCGGCGATATCGTGAGCGGCCTCTTCCTGTTCCTGGCGCACCGTGGTGAGCGGCGTTCCTTTACCCCGGTCGCTGTAGTTCCCCGGGTAATCGTAGATCTCAAACTTTGGCGTTTGAGCGACCTTCATCTTGCCCTGGGTCTTTGTCACCATCGCCTGTTTGGGCTTGGTGAAGTTGTAGTCGGTCTGGGTCACCTTGCCCGGTCGGAACTCCACCCGGTGGTCCCAACTGAGCAGCCGGGGTTTGCTGTCATCGACCCCGTCGGGGTTGGGGAACTCGACCGAATTGTCGGGGAGATCTTTGTAGGCCGACGTCTGGTCGGCCAGTAACAGTGTGTGATTCTGCTGTTCATGCCGGAAGAAATAGAAGATCCCTTCTTCTTCCATCAGGCGGGAGACGAAGTTGAAATCGGTCTCGCGGCATTGCACGCAGTACTCGCGGGGCGGGTAGTTGCGCGACAGTCCCGCGAGATCGAAATCGGTGAATCCGGCCTCGGTGAAGATCTGTTCGATGATCTGCTTCGACGACTTCTTCTGAAAGATCCGACAGTCGGTCGTCTGCGTGAGAAACCACAACCAGGGGACGATGGTTGCCTCGTAAACGACCGCCTGTTCGTCTTGGCCGGCGTATCCAAAGCGGGAGACGTGCCCGTGGAACCAGCGGTCGGGGTGGTCTTTCGTCGAGAGACGGACCGACACCGGCGTGCCCACCACTCCCGCGACGTCGAGGCTGGAGTTCGCCGACAGCATTTCGAGGCGGTATTCAAACAGATCCGAAACCGCCTCGCGGCCGGTCAAAGTCTGTAGCAACAGCACGTCCTTCCCGAGTACGGTCGAGACGGCGAGCTGCCGGGTCTGCTGAGTGGCGGCGTCTAACATTGCTACTGTCCGTAGTCGAGTGACTGAAAACGACTCGGGAACGATTCAAACGATGGGAAGCGACTGTATCGCACGGAATTCCGTGAATCAACAGACGGGAAAACCGAAACCGGGGGGGGTTCAGGCGGCATTTTGTGATGCCGTGGGTATTCTCGAAGCGTGTTGTGAAAGGTTGCGTGAAAAGTGCCGAGATTGCCCGCCTCGTGCCTGCTTTCAATCGCCTGACTTGACGCCATGCGGAGCATAACGACGTTGTCGCGCGGTCCCAAGGTGTTTACAAATTCGAACCCAGGGACTTAGGATTCCCTGCCTCACCGTCAAGAGTGGGTGTGCCCGGACCTGGGTCCGAGTTTCATTGTTTTCGACTTGAAAGGACATTCGATGGTTCGTGTCACCCGGGGTGTTCAGACGCTGTTGACGGTTGGCTTGCTGGTGGCATGGGGTGCGACTGCGCTGGCGCAGCCGACTCAGAGTGCCAAGCCCGGGACACGGCGAACTGATGCCACACGGACTCAGGATCGAAGTCGCGAATGGTCGACATTTCGGGGACCGGGTGGTTTGGGAGTCGCCGACAATGCGAAGCCACCGGTGGAGTGGGGGTCGGAAACGGGCGTGGTGTGGAAGGCGGCTCTACCGGGGGCGGGAGCCTCCAGTCCTGTGGTGCGGAATCAACGGGCGTATCTCACCAGCTATACGGGCTTCTTCGTTCCTGGCGAAGACGGGGGAACACCCGACGACTTGAAGCGCCACCTGCTCGCGATTGACTTGACCGACGGAAGCATCCTGTGGGATCGAGCCGTGCCGGCGAAACTCCCGGAAGAAGAGCGCATTCGCGATCACGGATTCGCCGCCAACACCCCGGCCGTCGATGACGAACAGATCTACGCATTTTTCGGCAAGTCGGGAGTCATCGCCTTCGACCTGAACGGAAAGGAATTATGGACTGCGGATGTGGGAGAAAAAACCAACGGCTGGGGAACTTCTTCCTCACCGGTCCTGTACCAGGACCTGGTGATAATTTGTGCCAGTGTCGAAAGTGAATCGCTGGTGGCGCTGGATCGGAAGACGGGGAAAGTTCGATGGAGTGTGGGCGGGATTGTCGAGGCGTGGAACACCCCACTGATCACGAAATCGGGTGACGGTCGCGAAGAACTGATCGTGGCGACACATGGCAAGATTCTCGCTTTCTCACCCACCACGGGTGACTCGCTGTGGAATTGCGAGACCGGCATCACCTGGTACATGGTCCCCAGTCTTGTGGCGGCCGGCGGTGTCGCCTATTGCCTGGGGGGAAGGTCGGGAATCACCTCGCTGGCGGTTCGACTGGGAGGTTCTGGCGATGTGACCGCGACCCATCGACTCTGGACCAGCCAAAAAGGGTCGAATGTCTCCTCCCCGGTGTTTCATGAAGGTCATTTGTATTGGGTGAACGATCAATCGGGGATCGCGTACTGTGCGAAGGCACAGACTGGCGAAATCGTTTACGAGAAACGAATGGAGCGGGCGGGGCAGTTTTACGCGTCGTCGCTGCTTGCCGACGGCAGACTGTATTATCTCGCCCGGGACGGCCGCACGTTTGTGGTCGCCGCCCGACCCGAATTCGAAGAACTCGCCCGGAATGACTTGCGCGACGGCGGCGTGTTCAACGGCGGTCCGACAGTGGCCGGCAACCGCCTGCTGATTCGATCGGACAAGTTTCTTTATTGTGTGGGAAAGTGAGCGGGATCATAAACCATGTTTTGATTTTGGTCGGGTACTAAAACCCGTTGTCGCCAATCACTTCCCGACCGTTCCGCGTCGCGAGCGCGTCGTAGACCGCGCTGTTCATGTTGTTCGCCAGAAACCGCACCGAACCGTCGCCGATCAGGTGGTGGACACCGCCGGTATGTCCGCTGGAGGGCCCGTATTCCGCGTCGATTCCCTGTCCGTTCGCCACGTAGTACGGATGGAAATTGAGGGCGTTCTCGGGGCCGGCGTAACTGGGGGCGTTCGATTCGTCGTACCGGCGGGTCGTCATCGCCGACGTTCCTCCGTCGATCCAGACAGCCGACTTCGGTTCCCGAGTCTCGGCGATGAAGATCGTCTGCGACAACCCGTCGCGCACGTCGGCCATTCGGGTGGATGACCGCGCG
>JAPLOC010000929.1:12903-19020 GCA_026692825.1 Planctomycetota bacterium
CACCGCGTATTGCCCGAACAGCTTGGAATACAGCGGATCGGTGCTGATGGCCATCCCCGAGTAGGAAGGGCATCGATACACCGGGATCTGAACGATGCCCGCAGCGGTATTGACGGGAGCCAGAGCCGAGACTCGAAAGTCGATCTGCTGATACAAGGGGGTCTGGTCAAGTTGAGGCAACAGAAACGTCGCCCAACTGTGCAGATGGTACTGCTTGGGATTGGGACTCCAGACGCCGAAATCGATCTGGCTGGTCGAACTGGGAGGAAGTACCAGATGGATCGACTCGTAGCTGGCGAGTGCCAACCCCATCTGCCGCAGGTTGTTTTTGCACTGTGTTCGCCGGGCCGCTTCGCGGGCCATTTGAACCGCAGGGAGCAGCAATGCCACCAGGATTCCGATGATGGCGATCACAACCAGGAGTTCGATGATGGTGAACCCCTGACGACGACGTGAAATAGACATACCGACCTCCCGAACCCGGCCTCGGCTGAAGTCGGTCATGTGACAGCCCCCTGCACACCGTACCCAAGTGTACGTACGGACCACGTCGGAGGATAGGGGGAAACAGGAAATCTCTGGCGAAGAACGGGTTTGGTTGTCGGGTTGCGACTTCGCCCCGGGGGGGACAATCGACTATAAAGTGGTACCCTGGGCCGGTCCAGGGGGGAAGTGTCGAACCAAGTCCGATTCGCGGAGGGGCCGCCCGGATCAGAGAACATATGTCACAGAATCACGCAACTTCACTCAAATCGAAGACGTACCTCGGGCTGATCCTGGCCCAGTTCACGGCGACGTTCAACGATCAGGCGATCCACATGGTCGCCGTCTTTTACGCTGTCGACATGCTGGTTCGCTTCGCGAAGCTGCCGCACGTGGACGAAAAGGCAGTCGTTTCGATCGTCACCGCGTGCTTCATCACCCCCTTCCTGCTGTTTTCGTCGTTCGCCGGCATGGTGGGAGATCGCTACAGCAAGCGCAACATCATTGTCTTCTGGAAGGTGGCGGAAGTCGGCATGATGGGGTTGGCGCTGTTTGGATTGGCGCTGCCGCATTTCGTGGGGGTCGATTCCCCCAACATCTGGACTGTATCGGTCTGGAGTGCCGGGCTGGTGGTGGCGACGGTCTTTCTGATGGGAATGCACAGCACGTTTTTCGTCCCGGCCAAACTGGGGGTGATGCCCGAGATCATTCACCCGTCGATTCTCTCGCAGGCCAACGGTATTCTCGAAGGGACGAGCTTCATGGCCCAGATTCTGGGTACCTCGTTCGGGGGAATGCTCTACGCCTTACTCAAGGGGGAAGTGATTCCTGGGAATCCAACTCGCCTGGTTTTGGGGCAGGAGTGGATCATTGGGGTCGTGCTGTTACTGCTGGCGGTCGTGGGGACGGGAACCTCGCTGCTGATGCGACCCGTCGCTGCCGCCGCTCCCGAAAGGAAACTGTCATGGAACTGGTGGACGCCGCTGCGAACGAATATCGGAATCGTGTTGCGCTCTAAACCGCTGACACTCTCGTCCACCGGAATCGCGTTTTGTGTATTCATGACACTGTTCCTGCGGCAGACGCTGTTGCTGCAAGGAGAGATGGTCAAAGAACTCAACACCGCGAAGACCGAACTGGCGGCGGTGGAAGGGCGACAACTCGCGAGTGAGGAGGATCCGGAAGCCGACGGGGATCCGATCGAGGCGGCGGTCGAAATGAAGAGCTGGATGCCCCCCCGGCTGGTGCATGCGCTGCGTGAACCGGAACTGCGGGTCTCGATGTTGTTCGTACTGGTCGGGCTGGGAGTCGGGGTCGGCAGCTTGTGCGCGGGATTTCTCTCGGGACATCGGGTGGAACTGGGGCTGGTGCCGATCGGCGGGCTGCTGATCATCATCTGCACGCTGATTCCCGGCTTCACCCTGCTGCAACATCCCAAGCTGTTCGGGTTCTGCCTGTTTGGAATCGGGTTTGGTGCCGGCTTTTATCTCGTCCCCATGTACACCCTGCTGCAACAGCGGGCTCCCAAGGCATCCAAGGGAAACGTCATCGCGGCGAGTAACTTCATCAACGTCTCTGGCGGGGTGATTTCAGTCCTGGTGTTTTTCGCCGTCGCGTGGCTGCTGGAAAAGTTCTATGGTGCCCGACTGACCGAGACGACCGCGATTGGCGACCCGGCTTTGTTGCGACGCAGGGTGGGAGAGCTGGAAACCCAGTTCATCATTCCCCGGCTTTTGTACCTGACCGCGACGCTGTTCACGATCGCGGCGTTGATTCTGCTGGTGCGGAAGCTGCCCGATTTCGTACTCCGTTCGATGATCTGGCTGCGGGAGTGGTGCCACAATCGGTTGCGGGCGGTCGCGCTCGACCGGTTGCCGCTCGATGGGCCGGTGGTTCTCCTCACCAATTGCAGCAATTTTCAGAGTGTTCTCGATCTCACCGCCGCCCTCGATCGGCATGCCCATGTGATCCTGGCGGCGTCCCCGTCGCAATGGGAGGGAATGCCACTGATGCGGCGGCTGGCGATTGGTTCGGGAACGACGCTGCTGTCTCTCCCCGCGCAGGGTGACGACTGGGCGCGGGCCACGGCGATTGGCGAACGCGTTCTCCAGGAGGGGGGGATGATCGCTGTGAACCTGGGGGATGGCAGCGACGACGCGGATCGACGGGCCATGCTCGAAGCGCTGCGCAAGTCCACAAACGCGGTTTGGCTGCCAGTGTTTTCCACTGCGGGAACCGTGAGCAATGAGGCCAACAAAAAGCATCCGCGCATCGTCTTCGGCGAAGCGATTGCCAGCGGCCTGGCGATTGCCGACATGCGTTCGAAGATCGCGGAACTTGAATCGTACCAGCCCCCAGAGCCCGGTGGCGTCCCCGAAATCGCTTCCGTTCACTGACGGCACTCCCGGATTCCACAACCGTTTATGTCCAGCATTCCCCGCATTGGCATTGTCACAGTTTCCGATCGCGCGTCGCGCGGTGAGTATGAAGACCGCGGTGGGCCGGCGATTCAAGCCTGGCTCGCCGACGTTTTGGAGTCGGAATGGCAACCGGTCCCGCGGGTGATTTCGGACGAACAGCCGCTGATCGAAGCGGCTTTGAAGGAACTGTGCGATGAACAAGGGTGTTGCCTGGTGGTGACCACCGGCGGCACCGGACCCGCCCGCCGGGATGTGACCACGGAGGCGACGGAAGCGGTTTGTGAAAAGCTGCTCCCCGGGTTTGGCGAACTGATGCGGCAGGTCTCGTTGACCAAGGTCCCCACGGCGATTCTGTCGCGACAGACCGCGGGAATTCGGGGGAAGTCGCTGATCATCAATCTGCCCGGTCAGCCGCGGGCGATTGGCGAGTGCCTCGACGCCGTCTTTCCCGCCGTGCCATACTGCATCGATCTGATTGAGGGGCCCTACTTGAAAACCCGGGAAGAGCGGCTGAAAGCGTTTCGCCCTCAAGCGAAAGCCCCGGTCCAAACTACCACGACGTGACCGTTCGGTGTGATGACTGATTTGCTGAAGACCCGCTTTGAGGATCTGGTGAGCGAGTTTCGCGAGCTGGATGATCGCGACGCGGAACTGGAATTGCTGCTGGAACTGGGGGGCTCGCTCCCGCCGTTTCCCGAAGCGAAACGGACCGAGGAAAACAAGGTTCATGGCTGCCTGAGTCAGGCGTGGGTTGTTCCGAGTCTGACCGAAGAGGCGCCGCACACTCTGCGACTGGAAGCCGACAGCGACTCGCAAATTGTCGCCGGCCTGATCGCGGTTTTGATCGTCCTGTTCAATGGTCGTACCCCCACCGAGGCGGCGACTCTCGATGCCCGCGGGGCGCTCAAGGAAATCGGTCTGGAGCGCCACCTCAGCCCGCAACGCCGCAATGGCTTGTACGGTATGTTGCGGCGAGTGCAGGCGTTCGCGAAGGCGTTCGCGTGAGGATGGCAAACCACGAGAGGGTTTGTGGTGGATTCTGCGGAACTCGTTGTTGGTAAGACGCTCTGCGGCTCGCCGACTCGCACCGCAGGTGCCGGTCGGATGCGTCGACCGACAGGTTGCAGGGGGCTGACGCCACCCCGCTCGCCAGCCGGGGGAGGAAGCGGTAGAGTGGTGCGCGCTGGATTCTGTTCTGATTGCACGCTTTGACGAGACGACTCCCCGACTATGCTCCCGGCCCTCCCTGCCGACCGCAACTTTATCCCCGGCACCCGCATCGAGATCATCCACCGTGACATCCCCAAGGGGATTGCCCGGGTCGGGTTGTTCGACTTCGACTGCACCCTGTCGCTGATTCGCGAAGGCTGGCCCGAAGTGATGATTCCGATGATGGTCGACTACCTCGCCCAGGCACCCCGGGCCGAGCCGCGCGATGTGCTGAAGCACAAGGTCGAAGAGTTTGTCATGAAGCTGAACGGCAAGCAGACGATCTACCAGATGATTCAGCTCGCCGACGAGATTCGGGCTCGAGGTGGTGAGCCGCTCGACCCGCTGGCATACAAGCACGACTACCACGACCGGCTGCTCAAGCGGATCGCCGGTCGGACCGGGGGCTTGCGTGACGGGACGGTCGATCCCGAAACACTGACCGTCCCGGGATCTTTGCCGTTACTGGAACGATTGGCGGGGCGCGGACTCGACTTGTATCTCGCCAGTGGGACCGATGTGGTCTACGTGCGCAATGAACTTTCGGCTCTGAGGCTCGACCACTTTTTTGAACCGCGGGTCTATGGCGCGATCGACGACTACAAGAATTTCTCGAAGAAGATGGTGATCGAGAAACTGGTGGGAGAATTGAAGCTCGAGCCGGGGGAACTGTTGGGGTTTGGCGACGGCTACGTGGAGATCCAGGAAGTGAAGCGCGCCGGAGGGATCGCGGTGGGGGTCGCCAGTGACGAGAAAGATCGCATGGCGATCAACGACTGGAAACGAACCCGGTTGATCGACGCGGGAGCCGACTTGATTGTGCCAGATTATCGGGATCTCGACGCGCTGGTGAATTACCTGTTCACTCGATGAGGGAACATTTCGGGTGGAAAATGATGGACAACGTCAGGTAGGATACGAAATCGGTGCATTCCTTGGGGACTCGTCTATTCGCGGGTCGCGGGAACCAATGCGTAATCGCCAACGAAACTGTCTTGGAGATAAAACGTCATGATCCTGATCTACAACTTTCGGGGAATCCTTCTGGCAGTCCTGGGAGGGCTCGTCGCGCTGGGCGCTCATTCGCTGCTCAAGATTGATGTGGTGAGCAACTTGGCGGGGATGGCGGCCGCTGCCGGGGGCGATTTGTACTTAAGAATCACCGGAGACTCCGAAGGGAATGCCCTCATCTCTCCCAATGCCGGGGGCCATTTGTGGTTCGTCCCGATCTGGGTGTTGAGCGTGGTCGCGAGTGGGATTGGATTTTACGTGTCGTTCGCGCGGTAGCGTACCGGGCAAATCGCGAATGCCTACAATTCGATTCGCTTCTGTGGCGTGAGTACGTGCCGTCGACCCCACGGGAAACTCCTTGAACGAGAGACGCAGCGCTATGTTCGGATTCCTGCGTGGCCCTCCGTGTGATCGGGAGTATCGCCAGATCTATGCCGGTCTCTGCGATTTTCAGCGACGGAACTTCGGTCTTGAATCTCTGCCGTTTCTCAGCTACGAGGCGACGTTTCTGTATCAGTTCGCGGTCGACACGGGGGACTGCACGCCCCCGCCGGCTGGTTCTCCTCCATGTTGCCGACTGGGAATTCGCCAGTCGGCACACCATGTCGACCCGATTCTGGCGGAGTATTGCTCTTCGTTCGGGATGCTGCTCGCGTCGATCAAACTCAATGACGATGTTCGCGAATGCCACCGCCTCTGGAATGGCGATGGTTGTTCCAGTCCCACTTCGGTGGGTCAACCCCGAACGCTGGAAGAGAAAGCCAACGACGCCAGAGTGCAATCGTCCAATTCATCCGACGTACTCGCGGAGTGACGCAATGAATTATGCCAGCAAGGTCGAAGGGTGTGGCTGTCGATCGACCAGCGGAATCACTTTGGGAGCGTAGATTTCGGTGTAGCCTTGCGCCTTGCGATGCCCGTCGAGGGCCGCCTGGTCGGCCCACCGCTCGACGATTTCGAACCGGGCCGGGTCGCTTTGCGAGTGATACGCCTC
>JAPLOC010000929.1:19114-21471 GCA_026692825.1 Planctomycetota bacterium
GTTGAGGTAGATCATGGGGGGCGACTTTCGGATTGCGGGAGAGGTACGACGGCGGTATTGTCTTTTGGCGTGCGGTAATTGCAACCGTACGCGCGATCCTGTGGTCCCGATCTGGTATGAATCCGTCGGACGTGTCTGTTCTGAATTCCAGTTGAGTTCCCGGTTTTCAATCTCCGCCTCGCCGGCGTCGCCACCACCAAAGCCACTCCACCGATGGGTTCCACGTTCCGCGGTAAAAATCAGGTCGTTTCCCTGTTCGAAAAGTGTGCCGCCTGCGATCGGGCGGTGGCCCGCGAAACGTATCGCGCGCGGCGGTGGGTGACCGTCGGCGGGATTCCGGTGCTGCCCCGGGAAATCTGCCACATTGTGGGGCAGTGTCCCTGGTGTGGTGACCACACTGTGCTGAACGAAGAAAGCTGGGGCGGGTTGAGGTCACGCTACGAGTCCTGTCGTCAGTCCTCCGAGGACGCGGTCGCGTACCACGCGGCACTGCGAACATTCGGGCTGCGCGAGGAAGCCGACACTTTGGGTGCCGAGCTGAATGAACGGTTCAACGACCACGTTCCCACGCTGCTGTATTTGAGCCATTGGCGGACGGAGCAGGGAGACCTCGCGGCGGCGGGTGAGTGTGTGCGCCGCGCGGTGGGTCTGGCACCCGATCTCCCCGCCGTGCAGGTCGCGGTCGGCCGGTTGGCGATCGCGGAAAGGCAGCCCGATCGCGCCTACCACTGGCTGTCGAATGTCTCGCCGAACTCCCCGGATTGCAGTCCGCTGGAATTTCTCAAGCTGGCGGAGGTCTATCGCGGACAAAATCGCCCGAACGAAGCGCGGACAATCCTCCTGGCGCTGGTGAACATTGAGCCGGAACTGCGAAAGAACGGCGACGTCGAGAAGTCGATCGACGAGTGCGAACAGAGTCTCGAGATTCCGCTCCGATTGCGGTCGAGCCGGCGTTCGCTATGGCGTTATTTGCGGTGGGGCGTTGCGGTCAGCGCCCTGCTGTTCGCGGGGTGGATCGGATACGGTCAGTATCTCGCCCGGCACTACCCGATCTGGATCGTGAACGGCACGCATTCCCCGCTGGAGGTCCGGTTTGACGACCGCGATCTGACCATTCCACCCATGGGCCGCCAGTATCTCGAGACCCACGAAGGGAGGCACCGGTGCGAATTGCGGGGAGAACACACGACGCTTCCCCCCATGGATTTCGAAGTGAGTCAACACTGGACCCGACGATACAAGAGCCATCCACTCTGTGTTCTGGATCCCAGTGGCACCGCGGCGCTGTTCTGGCAGGAGACCCGATATGTCCCGAATCCCGATGGAAAATTGCGGCGGGTTCCTTACCGAATCCACCTGGGGGATCGCCTGATCCAATACGACAACGTGGAGTATCCGTTTCGTGACTTTCCCAAGACGCTCTCGGTGCGAAACGATGACCGGCAGGGGGTTCGCAGTCGGGTCGACTTTTGTAACGAAGCGCCCGCCCATCTGCTGATGTCGCTGTTCTCCGACCTCAAGTACGCGGGCGACCCTCTCGCGTTCGCTGAGCGGCATCTCGACGCGAATCCCGACGACTCGTCCCTTGTCGAGAGTTATGCGCAAGTGTCGCGGCACCTGAACGCGACGGATCACGCGCGGGAGTTTCTGGAACGGAGGTTTGATGATCAACCGCCGCGACTCCGCTGGCATGAAGCGCTGCAGGACCTGACCACGACCGACGCCGGGGAAACGGCTTTGAGGAAGCGGTACGACGCCCGGCTGGAACCGGGGAATGCGGACCAAGGGTGGATTTACCTGCGAGGCCGAATGGAACCGAACCTGGCGATTTCGCTCGTGCTGTGCCAGAAAGCGCCGGAGGTCGCGGCGGCGTGGGACTTGTGCGCGGTGCGGTTGCATCAGGCGGGGCGATTTGACGAGGCGTTTGAACGCGGACTGGCGGCGGTCGCTCGGGATTCGAAAGATCTTCGATTTCAGGCGCATGTCACCGAGACCCGCATGGCATCGCGCGACTGGAAGCAGATGGAGAGCGAACTCAAGGAACAACTGCGGGTCACTCCGGACGACATTTCGCTGCGACTTTTCCTGCTGCAGGTTCAGGCCGCCGCCGGCCATCCCGCGCAACTCGACGAAATCGTGATCGAAGACCACTCGCGAACCGACGAAGACAATTCCGAAGTGCAGCGGGTGCTGGAGTTGTCGCTCCTGGACATGCGGGGCGAGTACGAACAACTCGCGATTTTCGCCGAATCGACCAAGGATCCGGAGATTCGAACGCAGAATCTCTTGATTTCCCTGTTGGGGCGGGGCAAAACCGAGGGGCTGGAGAAACTGGGTGTCCCCCCCTTGATGCCGGC
>JAPLOC010000930.1 GCA_026692825.1 Planctomycetota bacterium
GCTGTACCTGACATCGCAGCCGCTTGAAGGAGCCGATCGGCAATTGAAACGTGACGAGCTGAAGTTTGCCATTCCGAAAGATCGCAAGGTTGTTGAACTGTCACTTGCCAAGCTCGACGGCAAGAACCTCGTTGCCGTCGTCAAGATCGCGCTTGGAGGCGAATACGACTTCCATTGTCTCACCTTCATTGGCCCTTGGGGCGGTGGCCACGTGCGTGACCGCCATAAATTCTTTGAAGCAAAATTCTACTCGACTCAGGATGATCTCAAGATTCTGGCAATCGGTGGGAAACACTTCGCAGGCTCTCCATTCATCGTTCTCGGAGACATCGGAGACATTGATCTGGATGACGACGCACTATCCATTGTGACTGAAGGAGTCTTCTATTTCAGCCAGTGCCCGTGGCCTCCCAGCGACGGGGCGCTTTCCCAGTTTCGGGTAAGGTCTGGTGCACCACAGGGCACGACTCAACGGTCCTCAAAGGTCTCCGATTGAGCTGAGAGTCCCGGTCGCACGCCGTACACGCATCCCACACTTCAACGTCAAGACGCAGACCATGGCACTGTGCCCTTTCTCAGAATGCGGACTTCTAAGGCGGTGCAGAATTCTGGCATGTGACTAAGCAATTCCCCCGCGGCTACGCGTTTCACTTCAACCAGTTCAACCGGGCCGCACTCTCGATCTCTGCGAATCGCGCCGAAGGCAACGGCCGATTCGCCCAACCCGACCGCCGCAACGTTTTCGCGATTTGGCGCGGTTAAAGCCGGCTGGTGGAATCGACGCCCAGCGCGCACCCGACCCGCAAGAACCAGCGGGCTGACGCCCACCGTTCGCCACGCAGGGCACGAGCCCGGAATTCCTTTCCTGCAGCCGGCTCAGAGTCGCACAGGATCACCACGGCCGCGGTCGGCTCGTCATCACGACGAACGAAGAAATACTGGCGATCCAGCAACTTCAATTGTAGTCGATCCACGCCACCCTCACTCCGTCGAAGTTTCGAGCTGCCAGATCGGCGTTGGAGATCTGGAGGTGAATCTGGAGGGAATCAGTCACCTGAAACTTTCCGAGCTGCTGCGTTTCTTTGTCTGGCGTAACATCACTCCCTGTGGTGGGACAGAAATAGCCCAGCAGATCACCGGAAAATTCCAGATTCGCGTAATTCTGGTCTGAGTCGTAATTCTGCTGCTCTTCCGACAGATTCAAATCGTCTCCCCAGGGACCATATTTGGATGGGAGCGCCAATGTCTCGAACAAGGCGACCGCCTGCACCGGCTTGATCTCGTTTGGCTCGACCAGTTCTCCAGGAGGAGACTTGCGCCTCAGTGCCGATACATCGGGGTGATACATGAGCCTCACCCCGTCCTGCCCTGAGTTCGGATCGATCACAAAAAACAGCGACAGCAGACCCTGCGCGGGAAACGGCTTCCCGGCCAGCGTCTTCACCAGGTCGGCACAATGGAACTGCCCCACAAATCCACAAAGCTGCTGCGATTCTTCCGGACTCAAATCCGACATGCCGGAATAAGAGTCCGTGCAATCACCAAAGGTTGGCCACGGCACATCGGCGGGCAGATCGGGGAGTCCCCCCAGTTTGTTCGATCCGATTGGCAGGTCGTCGTCGGTCGCGCTCAGTTGCACGATGTCCAGTGCGGGCCGAGCCAGCTTCAGAATCGACTGCTGAGGCTCTGGGTAGCTGTGCCTAATCATTGACTGAATCAGGCCATGGCCGACCATATCGCGCCAATCATCGGGAAGTGCTCCACCATCCGGGAGATCTCTTCGCTGCATCGATTGTTTGGCTCGTACGAGCTTTCGCAGAAAATCCCCGCGAGCATTCTCCCCCTGCCCTTCGAGCCAGTCGGCATATTTCAGCTTGAGAGAATCGTCATTCTGATCCGCGACAACCGCAGAAAGGTATTCAGATTCTCCAGGCAATCTGGCGGCGGAAACACCGCCCAGCAAACCGAGTTCTCGACGCAATTGCAGGTCAGACTTCCATTCGAAGGACCTCAAAAAGGCTTCGACCTCTCCTTCCGCCTGCTGTCGCACAGACTCGGCAGCCACGGCCCCCTGTCCGATCAGCAACTTGACCAATTCGAGATGCTGATTCTGGATCGCAGAGTGCAGGGACGCACTTTCCCGAAGGCCACGGCTGACGCGATTGACGGGAACTCCTCGGTCAAGGAACCAGCGAACAAGTTCAAGATGCCCTCCATCGGCGGCATTGACCATACCCCAGTCATAATAGACCTCGGCACCAAGGTTTAGCCCCTCCAGGGTTTCCAGAAGCTCAATGGACCCAGTCTTCGCAGCCTCATCGACCAGATGCTCCAGTCCCTCACCATGCAGTTCCGGAGAATCCCGAACAACTCGCCGCAGCGTCTCCCCGTCCCCCCTTGAAATCGCTTGCAGGCATTGGCGAAACGGACTGTTTCCATCGGCCATGGGATCGTCTCGAGACGGAAGGTGAGTGGCTTAATGCAATGTCGTGAGAGAGAATGTTGCCGAAGTCGTCGTGAGCCTTCCTCGGTGATTATTTCTTCGGATAACTGATCGTCGTCGTCCCGATCTTGCCGTTGAACTTGAACGGGGCCAGGTCGTAGTAGTCGAGCGAGACCGGCGAGCCGAGGTCGCTCCCCAGGTCGAGGCAGTCGTTGGTGGCGAAGTGTGTGCCGGCGGTGACGGGAACGGTTCCCTCGGCGACCACTTTGCCATTGACCTTCAATGTGACATCCAACGGGCCGCCGACCCGGCCGGTCAACTTCGAGACAACCTCCAGTTGAGCTTTGCCGACCGGGAGTTTCTCTTTCGCCCGAATCTTGATCCGGTCGACTTCGAAAATGTTGTACTCGTAACAGAGGATTCCATCTTTGACGTAACAGGTCAGCCCCCCGGCGAAGCCGGCGAGCGAGTAGAGAACCCCGTTGGCGGTCTCGGGAATTTCAAGTTCCATGCTGACGGTGCTGTTGAATTTCCCCAGTTTGGGCGCGGCGGACTCGGGCATGCGGGTCATCGGCCCGGTGAACGTCCACTCCGTGTACGGAGCCGAGGGAGCATCTTCCGGGTGATACAACCCCGTCGACCACAGGCCGCCACCAATCGGCAGGTTCTTGTTCTTCGTCGATTCGATCAGGAACAGATTCTTCATCTGGGCGAGTTTTTCGGGCATCTGATCCGCGAGATCGTCCGCCTGACTCCAGTCCTTCTCCAGGTTGTACAACTCCCATTTATCTTTCTCGGGCGACCATTCCTGGATCCCCTTGGGAATCCCGGTGATCCACGGTTCGCGCGGACCGAACGCGCAGGCGTACCAGCCGTCGTGGTAGATCCCCCGGCTCGCCATGATGTCGAAAAACTGGGTCGTCCGCCGCCCCTTGGCCTTCGCGTCGGCGAATGTGTACGCCATGCTGACGCCGTCGAATGAGTCTTGCGGAACTCCGTTCACAATCTGCGGCGGCGTGATCTGGGTGAGTTCATAGATTGTCGGCACGACATCGATGACGTGGTGCAGTTGTGCCCGCGGAGTGGCGTTGGCGACGATACCCTTGGGCCACGCGACCGCCAGAGGCTGACGTGTGCCGCCGAAGTGCGCGCCAACCAGCTTCGTCGACTTGTAAGGAGTGCTGCCGGCCCAGGCCCAGCCGGCGTGGTACATGTTGTCCGTCTTCGGCGATCCGAGAGCATCGAGTCCGCCCAGTTCATTGAGCGCCTTGATGTGCTGCGAAATCTTGGTCGTAATTCCATTCTGCGCGAGCTGCTCGCTGATCGTGCCGTTCTGTCCTTCGGCCGACGATCCGTTATCTCCCCAGATGTAGAAAATCAGGGTGTTGTCGAGCTTCCCTTGCCGTTCGATTTCGTCGATCACCCGACCCGCGTTGTAGTCGGCGTGTTCCGTGAAGCCGGCGAAGACTTCCATCAAGCGGCGCTGAAACGGCTTTTCGTCTTCGGGGATCGAATCCCACGAGGCCATGGATGCGGGACGGGGAGTGAGTTTCGCTTCCTGCGGAATCCAGCCAAGTTCTTTCTGGCGGGCGAACGCCCGTTCGCGGTACTTGTCCCAACCGTCGTCGAATTTCCCCTTGTATTTGTCGGCCCACTCCTTCATCACCTGGTGCGGACCGTGCGACGCTCCCGGTGCCCAGTACATCAGAAATGGTTTGTCCGGTGCGTAGGCTCGTTGTTCGCGGAGCCATTGGATTGCATCCTCGGCGATATCTTCGGAGAGGTGGTAGCCTTTGCGTTCGATTTCGTGCGGATTGACCGGGGTGGTGTTGCGGACCATGGCCGGCTCGTACTGCGACGCCTCTCCCGCGAGGAAACCGTAGAAGTACTCGAAGCCATAGCCGGTCGGCCAAAAATCGAACGGTCCCTTGGAGGTGATGTGTTCCCCGGGTGTGTTGTGCCACTTGCCCCAGGCCCCGGTGTTGTAACCGTAGTTCTTGAGTACCTCGGCGACCGTGGCCGACGATTTGGGAATGGTCCCGCTAAAGCCATCGAAATCGTTGGCGAGCGATGTGATCTGGCCGTTACCGACGCGGGTATGGTTTCGGCCGGTGAGTAACGCGGCGCGAGTTGGTGAACACATCGCAGTGGAGTGAAAGCGGTTGTACGAGACCCCCGACTTGGCCACGCGACTCAAGGTCGGCGTGTTGATTTCGCCGCCGTAGGTCGACGGCGTTCCAGGACCGACGTCATCCATCAGAATGATCAGAATGTTCGGAGCCCCGTCAGCGAGCCGTTTCGGTTCGACCCGTTTCTTATAGACGGAATCCTTGATCGTCAGCCCCGGGGTGGAGGCGGACGGTGTCGGTGGGAACGGGAGAATCGACCCGTCCACCACTGACGATGGTCCCGTCCCTCCACGCCCCGCCCCTTCAGGCGGAAATGCCGTGCTGACCGGTGCGAACGCGAAAAACCAGCCCAAAACAGCACCGGCAGCCACGATGGCCAGGGGAACCAGAGATCTCGCACGCATGTTGAGGTGTCCGAAAAAAGTGAACTGGTTGAATTCCAAAGCGGCAGCGGTTCGTCACGGTCGCTACTCATTCCGGTCCGCTCCACCGATCCGCCGCCGCCAGCAGTTCGCCGAGCCGCAATTCAAATCCGGGAAGCAGTTTCGAACGGTAGGCGTCACCTTCGTGTACGACCTGCTCAACCGCATTCCCGCCGGTTCGCGAGTAGGCCCAGAATTGACGGGAAAACCGATCGATCACCCAATATTCGAGATTGCCAGCGGCGAGGTACTCGTCTCGTTTTTCGACGAAATCGCGCCGCCAGGCCCGTTTGCCCGCGGAAACGAATTCGACGACGATCGTGGGAGGGGCAACCCGGGGATCGGGTCGGTGATCTCCCACGGCAGTCCAAATCACGCGATCGGCTCTCCGTCGATTGGTCGATGATTTCAGATTGTGTTCAAACAAAGTCTCGACAAATGCCCCTCCCTGTGGATTTTGTCGACCGTATTCCCAAAGCCAATGACCAAGCAACTCGTTGGGTGAACGTTGCGCTTCCGAGGCGAACGGTGCCACAACAAGGACACCATGGATCGACTCATAACAGTCGTCATCGTCAAAACTGTGGACGGCGTCGTACTCTTCGGGAGTCATCGACACGCCAGCGGACCCCGGACCAAGCTGGGGAATCGCGGGAATTTCAGCGATGCTCATGACTCGCCTCAAGCAGAACGTTCGAAAACGGGGACGACTGTGTCCATGCCATCATAGATTCATGGAAATTGTGACGACAAGGCGGTCGAACCGACGGGGGTACCGGCCGCCACCCGCCGATCACTTCAACTCGACTGTCATCTTCTCGATCTTTCCATTGAAGCGGAACGGCGCGCGGTCGTGATAGTCAAGCGAAACAGATGAGCCGAGGTCCACGCCGACGTCGAGTGTCTCGCTCGCTGTGAACGCGCCGGGAACCGTCCGTTTCACCGTGGTGCGCCCGACCTCCTGGCCGTCGACTTTCAATACAACTTCCGCCGCGGCACCCGGTTTGACAATCGCTTCATCGACTTCAATCTGATGTTTATCCGCCGCGAGTTTTCCGGCACTTTTCGCGAACGTGCGTTCAATGATCAGCATGTTGTATTGGTAGACCAATTGCCCCTGGTCGAGATACACGCTGATGCCGCCGCTCGCTCCACCTAAAGCGTAGAGTACGCCGGAGGCATTGTCGCCCACGTCGACGGAAAGCGTGACGTGCGTACTCCGTTTTCCCAGGCCAGGGGCCGAAAATTCGGGCATCCGCGTCGTTGTGTCGTCGAACCGCCAGGAATTGTAGGGGCTGGTGATGACGTCCTCGGGGTGAAACCGGGTCCACAACCCGCCGCCGATCGGCAGCGCCTTGTTCGCCTTCGCCTCGGCGAGAAACAGTTCTTTCAGTTTCGCGAGTCGTTCGGGCTCTTTCGCCGCCAGGTCGACCGCCTGCGAAAAGTCTTGGGTCAGATCGTACAACTCCCACAAATCGGTGTTGGGGTCCCAGTTTTTCAAACGAGCCCCTGTGCTGGGGGTGTCCTGGGGGACGAACGGACCGAATGTGCAAGCGAACCAGCCGTCATGATAGATCCCCCGGCTCGCGTTGTTCTCAAAGTACCGAGTCTTCTTCTTTCCCGCCGCTTTGGCGTTGGCAAAAGAATAGGCCATGCTCACGCCGTCGATTGGATCCTGGGCGAACCCATTCACTTCCGCCGGCTGTTTGACACCAATCACTTCGTACAGTGTGGGGGCGATGTCGTTCACGTGGTGGAATTGCGAGCGGGGCTTCGCGTTCGGCTTGATCCCCTTCGGCCACGAAATCACCAGGGGATTGCGGATGCCGCCGAAGTGGGCGGCGACCAGTTTGGTCGATCGGAAGGGGGTGCTTCCGGCCCAGGCCCAGCCCGCGTGGTACATGTTGTCGACCTTGGGCCCGCCCAGCGCCGGCAGAC
>JAPLOC010000931.1 GCA_026692825.1 Planctomycetota bacterium
CAACCCACGTTCGTCAATCGCCGCCAGGTAGAAGCCCAGCCCCTTTCCCGCAGGAAGCTTCGCCAGGATCACCCCTTCTTTCAGTTCGGCGGGGACTGACTTCCACTCCCGTTTTTGCCAGGGACCTTCGTCGGTGGTGTAGTGCAGGGCGACCTCTTTGATCGGAGTTTCCGATACGACTTTCGCGGTGGCGATTCCCGAATCCAGCTTGAGTTCCGTGAGGGTGGGAAGCGTCGGAGCCTTCTTGAAGGCGGCATCGACAAACGAGTCGACTTCTTTAAACGTCCAGATGTGTCCGTGCGGCAGCCGTGGAATGATTGACAGCGTGCGGGGCGCATCGACCAGTCGATAACACTTGCGGTAACTGTCGAGCGGATACGCGAAGTCATTGGTGCCGTTGAGAAACAGAATCGGGCAGGAGACCCCGGGCAAGTACTTCGACGGGTCAAAGGTCGTGACCCAACGGTCGCGGTGCTCCTCGGTCATTTTGCTGAATCGAGGCTCGACCCAGACGCTGTTGTCAGCAAGGTTTCCGCAACCGTAGACAGGAACCGCGACTTTCAACCGATCGTCAATCCCCGCGACAATGCACGTGAGATACCCACCCCAACTGATCCCCGTGACGCCGATCCGATCGCGATCGACCTCGGGCTGGGCCGCCAGCAGCGAATGCGCTCGCAAGACGTCGGCGACCGCGTGATAACTCCACATGTCGCGAACTGTTTCCGGGCTAAAATCGCGGAACTTCAATTCGTCAGACTGGTCGGGGCCGGCGTCGGGCAGCCTGCCGTTGGGACCGTTCCCCGCCAGGTCCATGGCGATGGCGGCGTAGCCTCGCTTGGCCCAGTGTTCCGCCCATTCCCGAAACGCCTTTCCGCCACCGCCGTGAACCAACACCATCGCCGGGAACGGGCCAGCCCCTTCCGGTCGGGCGTACCAGGCGAAGACGCGTGTCGCGTGATTTTCAAACGGCTCACCGGCGTACCAGACCGGCTGAACCAGCCCGTCTCGCTCGCCAAAAGTCGCCGCCGGTGTCTGTTTGAGTTCGTCCAGATTCCAAGGGCCGGGGTTTCGTTCCCCCGCAAAAACGTCGGGGCCGAGAGTGAAAGTCAGAACAAAAACAACCACAACTCGCGAGAGAATGCGGAGCATGCTGCGTCACCAGGGGGGGCGTGAGACAAGTGGGGAACTCGACGTGAACTCCACGCAGGTTAACGCGCCCGCTGTAACAATTCACGATACACGTCGCGCGCCTGTTCGAATTCCCGCAATGCCTCGGGTTTCAAAACGCCGCGATTTCGGGCAATCTCCTGTTCCATCAGGTTGACGAAATACCGCACTTGTTCCCGACGGGGCACGATCGCACCACCGGCAATGGTGAAATGCCACGGGGCGGTGTGGGCAAATCGCCTTCGTCCCCCCGATCGTGGTTCGACACTGCGAACCACCAGCCAGCCGGTTTCAGCCACGTCAATTTCACGACGAGTTTTCGCCTGCCACGCGCGCTCTGGCGTGGAAACCAATTCCGGGACGAATCGGTCAACAACCTGGCCATTCACCAGGATCTCGATGGTTGATACCGGTTGCTCGCTAACGGTTTCAATGTCCACCGCGAGTCTGCGTGGTGCTTTCCCCTCAAACGCGAATCGTTCACCCGCGAGTTGGCCATCCACCGTGGCAAACAGCATTGGCCCGGTTGTCACAAAGCTCCGCCCCGCTTTCAGTCCCGCGAGCCATCTGTCGACAGAGAACTTCTGACCGGTGTGGACATAGACGCGACTGTGTCCCAACGGAACCGGATGAACCCCCGAAGCGGTTCCCGCAGTGGGAGCAAGCTGAAAACCACAATTGAGCAGCGCGTAATAAACTTCCCAGCCAGAGTTCAACCAGCCCCACTCGGTCAGCGCGTCCGGTCCCTCCCGTTCCAGGGGCATCCATTCGGGAAGAGGAACCGGCGACTGTTTGAACCCAAAATTGGTCCGCCAGACGCTGTTGTTCGAAAGTTCGAACAGGTCGATTCCCGCGACCGGTACCAGCATCATCGACCAGGGCCAGGAATGCTTGTCCAGATCGAGCAACGCTCCTTCCGCGTGCGCCCTGCGTGCGATTTCACCCACCGGCGGGGCCAGAGTCTCGAACACCGATTTGTGATTCAACAGAAACATCGCCCCCAGGAGGTGGGATTTTCCATCGACCGAAAAGACTTCGTACTCCGTATTGCGTGGCAGAATCACATGGTCTTCGTCGACAGAAATCGGGGCGGTCCCCCGATCTTCGCGCGGTCCGAACGGTGATGGTCCCTGCCTTCTCAATGGCGATGGAAGCAGATCGGGAGCCGCGTCGGAGCGAATTGTCCAAAACGTTACGGGAAACGAGACGTTCAAATCCTCGGCAAGCATCACGTTGGGCAACTCCACGATTCGCCGATGCACGTGCGTCTCGCCCGAATACCAGCCCCGCGACGCGAGATCGATCCAGCGTTTCAGCCGAATGGTTCGCTCGACAGGTTTGTCCTTGACGACGAATTTCTGTGAGACTGGCAGATACTCCTTGCCCCGTTCGACTTCGATTTCGTACTCGCCAGGAGCCAGTTCCCGTCGAAAGGGATGAGCCGACACTGTGGTGTGCCGCTCTTGCGACCCCGGCATGGGAACCCATTGCTCCTCGTAGGCCAGCGCCGACCCTCCTTTGTCGGTCGATTGAACGAACAACCATTCGCCGCGAGAGTCGCGCAAATAGACTCGGGCGGCGAGCGGTTGGCCGGTTTTCGCATCGACGATTCTTCCTTGAAACTCACCGGCAAGGCCCAAATCGGTCGCGATCAGCCCTGTCAGGTAAACGACCGACAACCACAGCAGGAGAGTCTGCCGTCGCGCCGGCAATCCGGCGGAACGAGGGACGCGAGTTGGGAAAAGCACTGTGGACATGAACGGAGTGGTCCTGCGAGCGAAATGGAACTCAGCTTGAATTCCAACGGTGCCGCGTACGATACGACGGATCGTGTTGGGAAACAAACATCGGGGAATCTCGAAAGCGCCCGTCAGAAGAGCGGCCCCGTTTGAGATCGCTTCCGCCGGCGATACAATCCGCGCTCCCCAAGCACAGGAGATTCGTCGTTGTTCAACCGCATCGCAGAGCAGTACCGCAACCGCACCGCCGTCGTCATTGGGGCGGGTGGAATTGGTGGCGAGATTAGTCGATTCCTGTCCTCGCAGGTCGCCCGGCTGGTAGTCGCGGACCGGGATCCCAAGCTGTTGGCGCGGATCGCCGGCCCGGGAGTGGGATCAGCCCAAATCACAACCCGCACTCTGGATGTTCAGGATGGCCAGGGGGTCGCGGACTTCTTCCGGTTCGTTCAGACGACGGTGGGGACACCCGACTTCCTGTTCTACACCGCCGGCATTCTGAATATTGAATCCTTCGCGGAGACTTCTGACGAGATTTGGAACCGCGCGGTGAACGTGAATTTGAACGGAGCGTTCTATTGCACGAAGGGGGCGGCGGATCTGATGCGACCGGCAGGCAAGGGAAGCATCCTGCTGCTGGCGTCCATCTCGGGAACAAAGGCCCGGTCCGGCACTCGGGTCAACCCTGTTTACAATACGACTAAGGCGGGGTTGGTGGCACTTGTCAACGCGACTGCCATGCAATTGCGGCCATTTGGCGTACGCATCAACTGCATTTCACCCGGGCCGACCTCCACCGCGATGATGGACGTGCAACCACCCCAGGTGCATTCGGCGGTCGGAGAGATCAGTCTGGACGGAAGGATGAACAACCCGACGGAAGTCGCCGAACTGGCACTGTTTGTGGCGGCCCATGGCCGATTTACCGGGGAAGATCTGGGAATGGGGGGAGGGGCCGGGCTGGGGGGCTGAAAACGGCTGGGCGTGAACCCGGGCTCGAAGACCAAGGTACGAGCGATTGCTGGCAGGTAACGTGGATTTTAATCCACGTTACCCGCAGCCGTAGGGCCGACCTATCGAACCCGCAGATCAAACGGCATCATCGTCGCCGAGCGTTCCTTGGAGAACAGTCTCAGCACGCCCAGCGCCTTAAAATGGCCGGTCGCTTCCGGAATGTACTCCGAGGTCAGGCGGCGCAACAACCGGGTTTCCGCGTCGGCGCGGGCTTCGGAATTCGGGTCGAGGTTGCCAAACAGCGATTCAAACGGGCTGGAGGCTTTGGGAAGATCGAGCCGTTCGAGTTTATCTTCGGGATTCAGTCCCGCCAGTTTCTTGGCATGGGCGATCGCCGCGTCGATTCCGCCGATTTCATCCACCAGTCCGATTTTCAAAGCGGCGTTGCCTGTGTAGACCCGGCCACGGGCGAGTTTTTCGAGCTGTTCGACCGGCATCTTCCGTCCCTGGGCCGCCTTGGCGGTGAACTGCGCGTAGATCTCATTGAGGATCTTCTGCATCGCGGCCCGTTCCCCTTCGGAGTAGCCCTGCGTGCTGCTGAGGATGCCACTGTTCTTGCCGCGCGAGATCACGTCGGTTGTCACGCCGACCTTCTCCATCACGCCGCCGAGCGCGAGCTTCATTCCCACGACGCCAATCGAACCGGTGATGGTTCCCGGCTCCGCGAAGACACGGTCGGCCCCCATGGCGATGTAGTAACCGCCGCTGGCGGCGACATCTCCCATGCTGACGACAAACGGCTTCTCGACCCGTTCCAGTTCGTGCCACATCAGATCACTGGCGAGGGCGCTTCCCCCCGGGCTGTCAATCCGCAGGACAATCGCCTTGACGGTGGCGTCTTCACGGGCGTCGCGAATCGCCTTGATCATCGTGTCGGAACCCATCGTCGATTCTCCCGACATGAAATCCACCGTACTCTTGCCGGTCATGATCATTCCCTGCGCATGGATGATCGCCAGTTTGGAGTTGGTCGATTTCCGTTTGGGAGGTTCGATCCCCATCAGAGTTTCCATGAACTTCATCATGCCGGCGAAGCTGTTGAGATCGGTCTCCATCTTCTTCTTGCCGTACTTCCGCTGCACCCGGAACTTCTTCCCCTCATGGAGTTTCGCGATGGCCGACTCGAGTTCGTCTTGATAGCCAACCCGGTCGATGAGCTTCTTTTCGAGGGCTTGACGGGCGGTGATCGGCGCGTTGTCGATCACATCTCGAACGACGTCGGCGGGGAGCTTGCGCGACTCGGCGATGCCGGTGACCAATTGCTGGAAGAAGTCGTCCAGAATCTCTTCCATTTCCTTGCGGAACTCGGGACTCATGTCGGTCCGCGAATACGGTTCGCCCGCCGACTTGAATTCACCCACCCGCAACATCTCAGCCTTCACTCCCAACAAGTCGAAGGCTTTTTTGTAAAAGGTCACCTCGGCTCGCACCCCGAGGGTCGTCAACACCCCCGCCTCGGGCATGCAGACTTCGTCGCAGGCGGTCGCCAGCAGAAAGTCCATATTGTCAGCCTCATCCAGGTAGGCATAGACCTTCTTCCCCGCCCCCTGCACTTTGGCGATTCCGCTGCGCAGAGCCCGCATCTTCGCCCAGCCCACCTTCGGATTTTCAATCTTCAGGATCAGTCCGGCAATCTTGCCATCTTTCGCCACCCGGTCGAACTTGCCGACCACATCGTCCAATGTTTCACTCAGTTCACTGAACAGCCCCCTTCAGGTCCATCTGAGCGTAGACCACTTCCGCGGGCTTTTCCTGGGCGAACGCCCCCGCTGTCGACACCAGCGACAGACAGACTCCCAGCAGACCAAGACGCAGCAACCGGCCAACCATGTGGGCCTCTCCCAAGTTATCGTTCTGTAGACTCAGACAGACTGACTGATGTTGTAGCAGAGACGTCAAGCGGTCGCCATTTCCCAGTGGACTTGCGACAGCGCCACTCGGTTCCGATGATGCCTGTCGACGTTCCTCCGCAGGGTTCTACCCTGTACTTCCCCCCAACGGATTCAACCTGTTTTCGGATCAGAGCCCGCGCGACGAATCATGCAGATCACCCACGGCACAACGGCGGTTGTTGAGGCGAACTACGACTACACCTACGTGAGGCTGTTCGCCGACAATGGTCAGTACGGTACGGGCGAGTGCTTTTTCGCTCCTGGACTGGTCGCCGCCCTGGGAGACATTCTGCCGTTGCTGAATGGAAAAGACCCGCGTGAAGTCGACCGGATCTGTCGGTATTTGTGGCGAAAAGGCTCGGGGGCCGGGGCGGTCGCCGGTTATCTCTACAACGCCATCAGCGGGATCGAAGCGGCACTCTGGGATCTGGTCGGAAAGTCGGCGGGGGTTCCGTGCTGGCAGTTTTTCGGCGGCAAGATGCGCGATGAAGTCCGCATTTATGTCGACTGCCATGCCGGCGACAACACGGAAAGCTGGGACACGATGCTCGAAGCCCGGGAACCGCAGTGGCTGAAGGACGCGTTGCAGGGGCGTCCCCAGCACGAAGAGCGCTACGAACCCGAAATGTACTTTCGCAGGGCGCAGCAGATGGTCGCCGCTGGCTACGACGCGATGAAGTTTGATATCGATTCCATCGTCGTCTCCACCGGTGAAGAGCTGAACCGGCCGCTGACTCGCAAGGAAATGGACGCGATG
>JAPLOC010000932.1 GCA_026692825.1 Planctomycetota bacterium
CTCACGATCCACGCGTACACGGCGCCGTTCAATGACACGACCAGAATCCCCAGTACCAACTGCGCCTCCCGGGTCAGGCCGGCGGGGTACATGACCGGAAGAATGGTTCGTGAGATGAAATCGCCCGCCTGTGCCTCTTGTCCTGCCAATTCACGAAGCCGATCTTCGACATAGGTCAACGGACAGATGATGCTGCCGAATTCCACAAACGCCCCCCAGGCGGCGGCTGGAAGATGCAACCAGATGACCCTGCGATATCGCAGAACCAGCAGCCCCCCGAAGATGACAAACAGCACAAATCCGAAATGCAGCACCAGAACCGCGTCGGCGCAGAGTTGATAGATATTCACTGGGGCACCTGAATTGCGGGCTGTGGGGATAGCGATTTCGTATCCGAGCCGCGCCCGTCAGGAAGCAGTATATCGACAACCGCTTCCTGGCCGGCGCGGCTCTGCTTGAGTGATTGGTTACGGCACGTAAACAAACTCCCTCAGATTGAACATCGCGTGTGCCACGTCCTTCCAAACCTCCAGGCTGCGGAGCGCCACGTCCCCGTTCACACCGTTGAGTTCCGCAAGTTGATTCGCCGCCGCGACAAATCGCTGTCGCTCGGCGGGCGTCGGCGGACGATTGACCGCCTGTTCGAACATCGCGTCGATCCGGTCCGCGATGGACGCGTCCGGACGTTCAATCAGCTTCTTTCCCCAGAATTCGGCCTGCCCGATCACAAACGGATCGTTCAGCAGTGCCAGCGCCTGTCCGGGCACATTCGTGACATCCCGCCGACCCTGTGTGATCTTGCCACCGGGAAAATTGAACGCCTCGAGAAACTCGGGGGCTTCCATCAGGTTGTTCTTGATGTACACGCTGCGCCTGCCGTTGCCATCGAGCGGACCGGGAAACAGCCGACGGTCGGCGTTCTCACTCGCGCGGAACGGCTGCACGCTGTAGCCGAACGGAGTGCGGTCGAGTCTCCCCGAAACGGCGAGTATCGCGTCGCGAATTCCTTCGGCTTCAAGTCGACGGGCGGGGTAGTGTTGCAACAGTCGATTCTGCGGATCCATTTCCTTCACCCCGGCACCAGGCTCGTGCGCGAGTTGAAATGCCCGCGACTCGACGATGAGCCGAATCAGCTTTTTGGTCGACCATCCCTCTTCGACAAAGCGTGCCGCCAGATAGTCCAGCAGTTCGGGATGACTGGGGAGTTCCCCCACATGCCCGAAATCATCGACAGTTCGCACGAGACCCGCACCGAACAGGTGGTGCCACACCCGGTTGACCATCACCCGCGCGGTGAGGGGATTGGTGGGACTGGCGATTTCGTCGGCCAATCGCAATCGGCCACTTCCCTCGGGACCATACTGGCTCGCATCGCTCCCCAAGACCTCCAAGTAGCGGCGGGGAACCGCTTCACCCGGCCGATGGCTTTCGCCCCTGGTGAACACCGGTTGCGCATAACCAACTCCCGCATCGCCGATCCCGGGAGTGACCCGCGGTATCTCCAGCGTTGACTCAAGTCGGCGGTATTCCGCGGTCAGTTCCGCCAGGCGGGGCGAGTCGGTCGTCTTCATGCGCAGCAAACCGCGACGAACCAGCGTGTCGAGCCAGTGTGAGTCTTCATCAGTTGCCCTCCCTGCGGACCACACCTCAACCGCCTGGGCGATCCGCCCCGCATAACGGTTGGCCAGTTCCGCGAGATCGGATGGCACTTGGCCGGCGAGCAACGCCCGCAGGTGAGCGACCCCTGGTTTGGGTGTCTCGGCCACGTCATGGACGACGACGTGGGTGACGCCAAAATACGATCGCGGATTCTCCGCCGCCTTTTCCCACGGGAGCCGGTAGTTCCCGCCATCTCCCCCCAAGGCGCTCAACTGATCGGGAAACTTGGGATTGTCGAACATGGTCACCAGCTCGGCATAAGTCCGCAGACTGAGGCTGTCTTCGGGAATGTCGAACGTGACCCAGTGGGGCTGGTCGTTGGTCAGCGCCCGGTAGTTGCGGTAGTTGAGCTGGCACATGCTCGAAACCAGGCGGACCGCGCTGCTCCGCTGTCCCAGCACATGCAGACTGATCTTCTTGTTCGCGGGAGTGAGGACGGGGGAACGGAGAGCGCCGTTCAGCCGATCGGAGTAGGCGTGTGTTAACCAGCCAGCGGGGAGAATGCTGCTGATCGCGTTATCTCCCTCAGGCGCCACCCGCAATTCCCCGCTCGCCGATGGTCCGGACCGCAATCCCTGCCCGTCGTGCTGCCAGAGAGTCGTTGGCTCGTGGCGAAAGTCGGCGAGCAACGCGAAGTTTGTCGTATTGAATTCGTGCCGCGCCCGGTCCTCTTTTTCAAATCGCTCAGCGAGCGTTCCCCAAGCCACAGCGAATGCCTGGGGATCGAGGTTCTTTTCGTCGGCGAGTAGCCGCCATGGTTCCAGCGGATTTTCCAGCGGCAGAGGCTCTGCGGGAAGGGCCGCGACCCAGGCATCCAGACGGGCCGCGTTCAAACCGACCGCGCGCTGTTCCGCGTCAGGCAGTTTGGCCCGCTTCGCCCAGGCCGCCAGCAGGTAGTTCGGAACCGCACCAGAATCCTGCTTCCACAGTTCCGCGAGTTCGCCGCGAATCTCGGCTTTCAGCGCCTTTATTCGCTCGACTGTGTCGGTGTTAACGTCGGGCGCATCGAGCGTATGGCTGACGTAGCGTGAGCTGCGCAACATCCCCAGTAAGCCGTAATAATCCCGCATCGAAACCGGGTCGAGCTTGTGGTCGTGACAGCGGGCGCAAGCGACCGTTGTCGCCTGAAACGCTTTCGTCAACGTGTCGATTTGATTGTCGTTGAGGTCGTAACCAATCTGTCGCAGGGCGATGCAGTCGTCATGATTCGCCTCTCCAAATCGGTAGAACGCCGTTCCAATCACCGATTCATTAAACCGCTCGGCGGTATTCCACCGGGGATTGGGCAGCAAGTCTCCCGCGATCTGTTCGCGGACAAACTGGTCGTAGGGAACGTCGGCATTGAAGGCGCGAATCAGATAGTCGCGATACCGCCAGGCGTGGTGAACTTCGTAGTTCCACTCATTGCCGTGCGTCTCGGTGAAGCGAACCACGTCCATCCAATGCCGCGCCCAGCGTTCGCCAAAATGAACGGATCCCAGCAGTCGATCGACAAATCGCGCAAGCGCCGCAGGGGGAATCGGTGCCGTGTCCAATGCAGCGTCTGGTTGGGGATTCACCATCGAACCCCGCAGTTCATGGACATCCTTCAGAAAAACGGCAAGTTCTTCGTTTGTCGGCGGCAACCCCGTGAGAACCAAAGACAACCGTCGGGCGATCGTACGGGAGTCGGCGTTCGTGGCGGGGGACAGTCCCTGACTTTCGAGTTTCGCGAGCAGAAATCGATCGATGGGGTTGTCCGACCACGTTTCCTCCTTGACCATCGGAACGGCTGGCTTCACGACCGGCTTGAGGCTCCACCAGTCGCGCCGTTCACGTAGCGTTTCCTCCCACGATTCGGTTTGCCGGGCGGCAGGGGTTTCCTCGCGCGGATCGGGAGCACCGAGTTTGACCCATTCTTCGAACGTGGCGATCGCGTCGGCGGGGAGTTTTCCCTTCGGGGGCATTCGCAACGATTCGTCGGTATATCGAATCGCAGAGATCAGCAGGCTTTCTTCGACATTCTTGGGGATCAACGCGGGACCGGTGTCTCCCCCCTTCTTCCAGCCCGCCCGGCTGTCGAGCCGCAAGCCTCCGCCGAATTTTTTTGAATCGGCCGAATGACATTCGTGGCAGTGCTGAATCAGCAGCGGCCGGACCCGTTTTTCAAAGAATTCGTCATTCGCGCCGGCAGCCCGAGCGCAAAACACGAAACCGATCGCCGCGAACCCAAGCGTGAGGAGGGGTGTCAGCGAAACAGGTCGGCGGCGCAGTGTGTGATGCATGGCTGTCGGTTCAGAAGCGATCGTCGAA
>JAPLOC010000933.1 GCA_026692825.1 Planctomycetota bacterium
AAGGCGAGAGACACAGCCGAGAAAAAAGAGGAGGAGGCAGATTCCCAACGCATGTTGGCGGAGGCGGCCGGGCGTAAGACGGCCGAAGCGCTCACTGAAACGAAAGCTCAGCGCGACGCAGCGGAAACGGCCAGACAGGACGCGACACGAGCCGAACGACGCAGCCGCGAATTCCGTTACGCCACCGACATTCAACTCGCGGCGAAGCTGGCGACCGACCCGAATTCGAACGCAAGTCAAGTCGCCGACCGTCTCAACGAGCATGATCCGGAGAAGAACCCGAACATTGAGGAGGATCAGCGCGGCTTTGAGTGGCACTATTTGAAACGGCTGATCGACAGCCGGTCGCTGGTCGTTTCGACCGATGAGTCGCAGACGATTGGATGCACCATCACCTCTGACGGAGAACTGGTTCGACTCGACGGTCAAGGGCGCATCCGGCGTTGGAATTCGAATACCGGTGTTGAAATCGGGTCGCCGTTGCCACTTCAAACAGGCAAGTCGCCTGGCACGATGGCTCTCTCCCCCGATGGCCGAATCGCGGCGGTGGCGATTGAAGGAAAAGTCAAGTTGTTCGACACGACGACGGGTCAGGAATCTCACCGGCCGATTTTCGGTCTGGCGGGATTTGGAATGGTGTTTTCGCCTGACAGTCGAATGCTGGTGACGATCGACCAACAAATTGGCTGGTGGGACGTGATGACGGGTGAACCGATCGCCGTTGCGGAGTCGAAATTGGTGAATGCCGCGCCGGTATCAATCTCTTCCGACGGATTGACAGTGGCGGTTGGGTTCCAGTTCGGCGGCGCCGCGAGTCTCTCGATATTTCAAGTGAAGCCGAATTCGCGAGAAATCGAAGTCACGATCGACAAACACAATACCGGCGGCACAATGCAGGCTGCGGCGATCAGCCCCGATGGTCAGACGATGGCATTCTCTCACGGGAATACTGTCGCAAGCGTCTACCTCTTTGACGTTGCCACGCGTCGAATTCAAGCGGAGCCCGTCTTTGACCACTCGTCACCCGTAGTCGCGATTCGCTTTGACCCAAGGAGTCGAGCAATGGTCACCGCGTGCTTGGATGGTTCGATTCGGTTGTGGGCCGACTATAAAGACAAACGGGACGCACCGACACGATTGCGGGAAGCAACGTCGTTGTTGGGACATCGCGAAGAAATCAATGGGTTGACCATCGTTCCAGGGACCGGGCGATTGGTCAGTTCGAGCCGTGACAAGACCGTTCGCGTCTGGGAGCTTTCGAACAAATCGACGTCGCTGCACGAAACTCTGGAGGGCCTGACATGCGATCGGGCGCGATTTTCCCCCGACGGGCTGTGGATCGCCGCGAACGAAAGCGGCCAGGTTTGTCTGCGGGAAGCGCGAACCGGTCGCAAAGTGCGGGAATTCGGGCGGCGGTCTGGCAGTGACCCTGTCACGCCAACGACCGTCGCGTTTTCGCCCGACGGTCTCCTGTTGGCCATTGGTTACGGCAGTCAGTTTGCCGTTCCCTGCCCCATCGAGTTTTGGAGTATCGACCGCGGGGAGCGCATCGGCGTCCTGGAAGGAAGCTCGGATATCCCGAACTACAGTCCAATGTCTATTGATCAATTCGTAACCGCACTCGAGTTTTCTCCTGATGGAAACCACCTCGTTGCTGGATTTGGATCTCTCAACTCCTGGAACCCCCCAGGCTTCGGTTTTCGACCCGTGAAAGTTTTGACGTCGCGACCCGGAGAACACTTCGAATACTGGAAGGACACACCAATCACTGCACAACAGTCGCCTTCTCGCCCACTGGAACCCGATTGGCAACGGGCTCACACGATGGTACAGCCAGAATCTGGGATACCACGACCTGGAAATCACTGCACATACTTCCACATCCCGATCAGACAAGCGATCCATTCATCAGACGCATTGTCGGAGTTGCGTTTTCACCGGATTCGAAGCTTCTGGCGATTTCGAGCGATGGCGGTTCGATTCATCTTTGGGACGCCGAGACCGGCGAATACAAGTTGCCGCTTGGCGGCCATTCGGATCGTGCCACCGGTGTCACTTTTTCCCGGGATGGCAGCACACTGTTTTCCTGTGGATTCGACAAAACGGTCCGGCTTTGGAATGTTGCGACCTGGCGCGAGGTGCTGCGCCTGGATCCCGGCGTTGTTTTTCGTCCTCTCGGAATCGCCCTTTCTCCGGACGGCAAACAGGTGCTGGCCGCCGGTTCGCCGACTCTCCTGTGGTCGATCAATTCCGTCGATGAACGGCAGCCGGCTCAATGGGAACATCAGATCGAAAGCTGGCTCAATCCGCCGTTGGATTTTGTCTCGCGGGTCCGAATGCTGTCGGAAGACCCGCGTTTGATCGATTCGTTGGAACACGTGGCGCAACGACACCCCGACGATCTCCGAATTCAGAGCGCCCTGGCCGCGTTGTTGGCGAGTCGGTCCGCGGAACGGCGCGATTGGAAGCAGGCGGTCGCAGAGTTCGAGAAACTCGCGTCGATTTCCCAAGAGCCCCCGGAATCCTGGTTACGCACTCCCGGACTCTTGCGGTTGACGACAGCCCTTGCCACGGAGAGTCGCCCCAGAGAAGCACTGCGTATGCTGGCGGGAGGAGTAAACCGTCGGCGGGAAGACGGCCTCGCGGACGCGCGGGAACGAACCGGGGTCGGAATCACGCTAGCGAGTACCGACGGCGGGATCCACGTAAAGAATGTGCAGATCGCATCACCGGCCGCGCGAGCAGGCGTTGTCCCCGGCGATTTCGTTCTTAAGGTTGATGAAATCGAAATCGATCCGGAGAGTCTGAGTCGCGCGCAAGAGATGCTGGAAGGAACCGCGGGAACAATTGTTCGACTTCGAATCCGCCGCCGCGGCGGCGTTGAGCCGGTCGAGATCGAATTGGAGCGACAACTCTATTTACACGATGAGTCGACGGGAAAGCAGTTGGCGGCGCTGCGTGCCGCGGTCGACGATCAGCTCGCGAAAGATCCCCAAAGCGTCGCCTTTCTGGAGTTGCGCGCGGTAATCGCCGCCCAATGGTTGGGCTGGAACGCGCAAGTGGCCGACTGCAGCGCGGCGATCGCCGCGATCTCCGAACAGCATTCCGGGACGACCAACGCCGACCTGCGTCGGTTGCATGGCCGTCGGGGGAACGCCTATTTTGCCCTCCACAAGTTTCAAGAGGCGATCGAAGAGTTTTCTTTGGCCGTCACTGAGGAAACGACGGACACCACACTCTTGACAAATCAGGCTCTCGCAAAACTCGCTATCGGCCTCCCCTGGAACATTCTCAAGCCGACAGAAATGAAGTCGGCGGGTGGGGCGGAGATGTCTCTGGAGGAGGATGGGTCGATCTTTGTGAGCGGTGTCAATCCGGAAAAGGATGCCTACACCCTGACGTTCAAACCCGTGCCTCGGGGTGTGACCGCTGTTCGCCTCGAAGTCCTCCCCGACTCGCGGCTGCCTCATCGCGGGTCCGGTCGTTCGCCGTCCAACGGAAACTTCAGTCTTTCGGACTTCTCGCTTGCGATTCGCAAAGGACAGAATCCGCTTGAAGACCCGATCACCATTCCCTTTGGTTGCTGTGACTACATTCCACAAGGGTCCGTCCACGCATTTTTCGCGGTCGCGGGAAATCAACTCCCGTCCTGGCACGTCTTTCCTGAGGTGCAGGCACGTCATTTCGCGGTATTTACCGTGAACTGGCCGGCAGACATCAACACCGACGAGGACACGCTCATCGTTCGCATTCGGCACGGCAATTCGCAGCACGGGCTGGGACGATTTCGATTGGCGGTTTGCAACGCCGCCACCGCGTACGAGTGGGAATGCCAGCATTGCGAGACGCTGCTGATTCACGATCCCCGTCAGAAACTTGCCGCCGCGAACCGTCTCCTCGGCAATCAAAGGGCGATCGACCGGCAGGTCGACCGGTTCCCGGAATCGGCCGGTCGGGTGGGAGAGGTTTTTGCGTCGGGAACTCTGAGTGACGATGACTGGCAACGCGCCATTGATCTCTACACGGCGGGACTTAAGGCGAGGCCCAATGACCTCGCACTAAGATCCCAGCGGGCTCGCGCTTACGAGTCTCTTCGCAACTGGGAGTCGGCAGCCGCGGATTGGAAGATCGCCGCCGAGCGGAACCCGAATGGGCTCCGGTGGATCGTGGAATTCGTCCGCCGCCTGACCGCTGAACGCGAGTTTGGCGTAGCAGAAACGCAACGACAGCTTGCGAGGTCATTGTTGGAATCGGCTCTTCGCGAGGATCCGGAGAACTACTCGGCAATGACGGACCTGGCCCAGTTATTGCTCGAAACAGCGAAACCGGAATGGGTCGTACTGCGGCCAACCAAAATGACTTCGACGGGTGGTGCAACGCTCTCGAGGCTCGCCGATGACTCGATTCTTGCGAGCGGAGAAACACCACCGACTGACGACTACCGAATCGTTTACTCAGTCCCCAGTGCGATGAGTCTCGCCGCGGTACGATTGGAAGCACTAAACCATGCTTCGCTCCCCGCATTCGGACCAGGTCGCGGGCGATTGGGACCGTTGTTTCGAAGCGTGTTCATTCAAACCGGAATGTATGCAACCGTTACACACCCCGACCAGTCGGGTCGCGTGATGAATCTGCAATTTGCGGACGTAGCGGCCGCCCCCCAGAACTCTATCGCTCCTGAGCTTTCAGAAGGCCTCTGGACCAATGTTGGAAGTCCGGGACGACCGCGGGAGGCATTCTGGTCGACGTCCAGTCACGTCGTACTGAAAGACAGCTCCCACCTGGAACTACAGTTATTCGGCCTTCCTTCAACCGCGTTTCGCGCCGAAGTAAATCATGGCCGATTCCGAGTCTCGGTGACGGGAGATCCTGCGCTGCTCGACCACGAACGGAAGCGCTTTGCGTCCATGAGAATCGAAAACGGAGTGGTGCGGCTCGCGGCGGCATATGCCGTCCAGTCGGAAATCTCACACGCGGCGGATTGGGCTGGAAGGGGGCTGGATGGCGCGAAATCCAATGACGCCAAAATGTCGCTGTTGGAACCTCTGCTGGACTTTGACGAACTACTGGTGGAATTGAACCGCCGCCGGCCTGACGATTTGGCCGTACGCGTCGCCCTGACACGCAGCCTGTCGCGCAAGGGGACCGCGTTGGCCGCACAAAAGCAATCGGCGGCAGCGATTGACAAATTGCTGGAGGCTCGAAACCAGTTGACACAACTGTTGGCCGACCATCCCGAACCGCAGTGGACGGTTTTGGAACCGGTCGAAACCAGCTCGCAAGAAGGAGCGACGCTGACCCCGTTGTCGGATCGCTCGATACTCGCCAGTGGCGCCATTCCGGACAATGACATCTATACGGTCGAAACAGCGCCTCTGGCTGGGCCGATCAGCGCGATTCGGCTCGAAGTTCTGACGGACGCATCCCTGCCGCAAAACGGTCCCGGTCGGGAGCCCATAAACGGGAATCTTCACCTGAGCGATTTTCGGGTTCAACTCCTGGCCGAGTCACCCACGGCGGGTGCGACAGCAGTTGCGATGGATAGCGCTGTCGCCGATTACGAGAGTTCCGCTTTACCGGTTTCCGGAGCAATCGACGACAATCCGATTTCGGGGTGGTCGTTCGATCCCAAGTCGGGAGTCTCCCACCTGGCAGTTTTTCAACTAGCGAAACCATTGGATGACCTTTCGAACCACCGCTTGCAATTCGCGTTGAGCTTTCGCAATCCTGCCTGGAGACGCTTTGCGATCGGTCGATTCCGGCTCTCGGCGACCAGTGACCCAGGCGGGTTCGCCATGGCTAGCCAGCGTCTCAAGCTCAGCGGCATGTCGAGGTGCTGAATCACCTCGCTGCGGCGCGGGCGACCGATGCCGATTTCCAAGCTCTCCTGGCACGCCACTACGCCTCAAACGGCGAGCCCGAGCTCGCCCGGAACGCCGCTGCGCGGGCCCGCGCGGCCTATGAGTCGCGAATGGAAGCCGATGCGAACGACTCCGAGTTGGCAAGAAGTCTCGCCGAACTGTTACTCGAAGTCGGGTTGCGGGACTGGATCGCGTTGAAACCAATCGAATTGAAATCGGCAGAGAGTACTTTGCTGGTCTCCGAAGCGGATGGTACCGTCCGAGCGAGTGGACTCAGAATTGTTACCGTCGCCACTGACCCTGAGACGTTTACACTTGTTGCCAGACCCGACCTGAGCCGAATCACCGCGATTCAACTGGCCCTGCCCCACGATGTGTCACCGAATTCTGTTGTCAAAACCGGTCCCGGAAGTTCCCCTTTCGGCAATTTCTTCCTCGGTGAGATTCAACTCCTGGTCGACCGCGGGGGTAAAGACTCCAGTCCGATTCCGGTCACACTGCAGCGCGCCGTTTCCACGTTCAGTCAACCGGGCTTTCCGATCGCCGCCGCGATCGATGGCGACGTCTATTCGGGTTGGGGAATTGATCCGCAAGAAGGTCGCTCCCATTCCGCCATCTTCGAACTCGCCACCCCGCTCGAATTGGACGAAGGATCTACGCTGCGGATCGTGTTGCACTTCCCCCTGAGCGGGCGGCGAACTCTGGGACGGTTTCGCGTTCTGGTGACCGGCGAAACCACGGCGTTCGCCCACGAGGAATTGCGATTCCACGTGACCGAGCCATGGACTCGACTGGCCGCCGCGTATCATGCCGTGGGTGATGAGCCCCGATCGGTCGCCGCGTTCCGCCGCGCGCTGGAGTTGGCCACCAGCGACCACGCCCGGGTCGAAGTCGCGCGAGTCGCCGCCGCGATTCCGGGGGTGTTCGCGCAACTGCAAGAGCAATTGGGCGACTCGGCGGCGTTGCGTACGGGGTCCGCCAGGTTCCAGGCGGAACGGCACATTGCGGGCAATGAGTTTCAGGAGGCGGTTGATGTCGCATCGACCGCCTTGGAACTGTTCCCCGATGATCTCGATCTCCTCGCGATCCGCGCCGCTGCCCACCGCGGTCGGCATCAATGGCTGGCCGCGCTCGACGACTACACACTCGTCATCGCGAGTGAAACCGACACCGTCCGTCGACGAACCGCCGAGGAAGGGCGGGCGGAGTGTCTTGTGCGGCAAGGGAAATCAACCGAAGCGGCGGAAGTGTTCCTGCAGATGATGTTCCACCCGCTCTCCGCGGAAAGCCCGGCTCCGACGCCCCCCATCCTGCGAAACACGATCGCCGCGCACTTGCTGGCCGAAACCCCGGCCATCGCCAGAGCCTACACCCGACAACTGATCGAGGCTCTCGACAAGAACACCGACCCCGCCTGGGCCGACATTCTGGTGCGACACGTTGTCGCGATCCCCGGAATGGTCACGGCCGAGAATCTGGCGCGATTGCTCAAGGTGGCCCAGACCGCCGGCCCGGACAAGGCTCCTTTGCTGTCCGCCGCGATTCAATACCGTGCAGGGAACCTGAAAGAAGCCGCGGCGTTGTCGTCGACCGCCACTGACGAACCGCTGTTCCTGGCTCTGGCGGCGCTGTTGCATCACGATCTGGGAGAAGTTGAGCGTTCTCGCGAATTCTTGAAACAGGCAACGGAGTGGTTCGAGCGCGAACGCGCTGGCGAGCCCGGCAGTGTAATTCCGGGCACGCACAACTGGCGGGACTGGGCGCTTCGGCTAGCGGTCTTGAAAGAGCCGCGCACGAAGTAAGCGAGCCCGCCCAAGACGAAGTTGCCCCACGAAAGTCATGCTGCGAAAATCGCTTACTGCGTGCGCGGCTCTTTGGCGCGAGAGCCGCGCACGTAGTAAGCGCAACACGCCCCCATCATCGCATTTTCATCCCACCATGGCACTCGCCTACTTCATCACCTTTTCAACCTATGGCACGTGGCTCCATGGGACCGACAAAGGGCATGGATCAGTCGATCGCGAACACACTGTCTACGCCACCCCGTTCCTCGCCCCCGACGACGTGCGAGAAGAACGTGCCGCGCTCCGGATGACCGACCCGCCTTATGTACTGCATGAGTCGGCACGCACGATCGTGCGCGACGCGATCGTGGCGCTGTGTGCCGAGAAAAACTGGACACTACACGCGTTGCACGTGCGATCCAATCACGTGCATGTCGTGGTATCGGCCGATCGGGAACCGGGGCGGTTGATGAGTCATCCGTCGCGGCGGCGGTCGCGTACACACTCGATGGTCAGGGCGGTTCGATGGCGGTCTACGACCCCCGCCCTCAAAACACCGCGTAACCCGTAAAAGAGCCGCGCACGAAGTAAGCGAACCGGCCCAAGACGAAGTTGCCCCACGAAAGTCATGCTGCGAAACTCGC
>JAPLOC010000934.1:0-3537 GCA_026692825.1 Planctomycetota bacterium
AGCGGAACTATTCCGCCAGCTCGACGCGGCCCTGGATGCCCTGCCGTTCGAGCAGCGTTCCGCCTTCGTACTCGCACATCTGCAAGGCCTTTCCTACGAGGAGGTCGGTCGGATTGAGGGCGTCGGCGTGGGCACCGTGAAGTCGCGAATCGCCAGGGCCCGTGAGAAACTTCGCTGTCTCCTCCGCAACGCCACCGAGCCGCAATCATGAACGACGAATTTGACAATCTGTGGATGCAACGGGCTCATGCTGAAGCGCCTGCTGACTTCGCCGACCGCGTCATGGACGCTGTCCGCCGCGAACCGCTGCCGTCTTCGAAGGGCACCCAGGTCGTGCCGATGTCGTCGCCCGTTGTGCGCGTCGCCGCCTGCGTCTTGGCCTGCGTCGCCTGCCTGTATCGCATGGCGGCCGTTGTTGCCGTCTTTTTCGTCTCGTGAACTTCGTAATGAGGAGGATTTCTCTTGAGTACCTCGAACGCTTCCGCCCGCAGTCCGCTGATCGCCGTGATGCTATCGCTCGCCGCCACCGGACTCGGCCAGATTTACTGCGGCCGTATCGTCCGCGGCCTGGTGATGTTCCTCGGCTCACTGCTGTTCGTGCCGGCGATCGTGGTGGCCGCCCTGTTGCCACCGGCGACCATTGTTCTGGTCGGCCTGATCTTTGCGCTGCTGGCGGTGCTGGGCGTCTACGTGTACGCGGTCGTGGACGCGTTCCGCCTGGCCCGCCGCGGCCGTGATCCCTTCCAGCCGATGGACTACAACCTTCCGCTGGTCTACGCCCTGTTCGTCCTGGTGGGGCTAACGTACGCGGGCGGCGGGCTGTACTTCATCCGCAGCAGTGTCTTCGAGGCCTTTGCGATTCCGACGGCCAGCGAGGTGCCGACGTTGCTCCCCGGTGATCGAATTCTGGTGAACAAGACGACTTACCACATGCGATCCGTGCGCCGAGGCGACGAGGTGGTGTTTCGCGTGCCGTCGGAGCCGGGGCTGAACTGGGTCAAGCGTGTCATCGCGCTGCCCGGGGACACAGTCGAGGTGAAAGACAACGAGGTGTTCGTCAACGGGCAGAAGTTGCCGCGCGGTCCGGTGTCGCGGGCGAGCCTTGGTGCCGAGGCGCAAGAGATCAAGGGCGAAGTTTTCGAGGAGACCAATTCCAGTCGCCGCTATCGGATTCTCTTCACCGCCGACACGAAGCCATTGCCGGACTACCCCCAGGCAACGGTGCCGGAAGGGGCGTGCTTCGTGCTGGGCGACAACCGGAACAACTCGCGCGACAGTCGTACGATAGGCTTCGTGGCCATTGGCGACGTGCTCGGCGACGTGCAGTACAGGTACTGGCCAGCCGCGACGTGGACCCGATTCGGCGTCCTGACCGAATAGGCACTGGCCTGCATAAAGCCTGGTTCGGCGGCAAAGAGGGCAGTGACAAGTTGATTACACCGTATCCAGGGGCCTTGTGGTACAATTCAGGCCGTTCCTCAATTTCAGAACTCACTCGAAGGGAATCAGGATGTTCTCAGCCTCACGTCGTGCCGTTAATGCGAGACTGTTGGCCAACTCCGTCGTGGCTGTCGTTTGTTTCTCTCTGGCGTGCGCCGCGGATGAAAAGAGAGAGCAACCGCTCACGCCTGAGACGATCCTGGAGACCAAGTTCGAAGGCAAGGCCACAGTCGAGCTACAAGTCGGCGAGGTCCGCACAATAAACATTGACAGTGTGTTCGTGCCTGACGTTTCGCATGTTCAGGTCATTCAGGCAAAAATTGCGGGGGCGAAGATCGGCCAGGAGCTTGTGGTGACTGTGTCCCGAGAGATCGCGACACGGCTTCTCAAGTTGGGAATTGAGGATCCCGCCGAACACTTCCGCGGAAAAATACTGCGGGTGTCAGGTACGGTTGAGCAAATCAAGCGACCATCGACTCCGACGGCGATGGTCTACAGGATTCAGGTCACCAACCTCGATCAGTTGGAGAGCATCCGCAAGCCGTAGTGGCAGCGCCGAACGATTCGCTGGTTCGGCGAAGTTTTTCGGTCGAGTCGGGTGCACCCCAGGGAGTCAACACATGTTCAGGATCGTTCGCCGCAATTGTTTACTCATGGTTGTGATTCTCGGGTTCGTCCCCGCGGCCAAGGCGATGGACGATCACGCGGCGGCGATTGCCGCGATCACCAAACTGGGAGGGAAGGTCTGGTACGACGACGACCGACGGGAAAAGGTGCGGATCGTGTCCCTTCGCCATTGCAACGTTACCGACGGCGACCTGATCCACCTGGCGAAGTTGACCGACCTCGGGAGCCTGGATCTTTCGTCCACGCGCATCACGGACGCCGGACTGGAGCACCTGAAGGGTTTGACCAAACTCGAATCCCTGGCATTCCATAATACGGATGTCGGCGACGTGGGTCTTGAACTCCTCACGGATATGCCGAAGCTGAGCTTCTTGATGCTCAAGTGTACATATGTTACTGATGCCGGCGTCGAAAAGCTCAAACGAGCATTGCCAGCATGCGAGACCATCAGCTATTCACCGCGCGAGCGCCAACGGCCAGCCGCGAGTCTGCCAGTCGGGAAGTGGAGCCTGACGTTCGCCAACGGCGTTCGCCAAACCTGTGAAATTGGCCCAGATGGAGCCGCTTCGGTCGTTGAACCGCTCCGCACGAGCAAGGGGAAGGCGGTCGTCAGCGGTGATTCGATCGTGGTGACGTTCGAAGATGAGCGTGTCGAGCGTTGGACACCCGTGGCCGAGCGCCTCGTGGTGGAACACTGGCATCCCGCAATCCGAATTCCCGTTAGCACGCCAGTCCTCGGCATCGCGGAGCGGGCCAAGTGACGCAAAGGCCGAACCAGGCGCTGCGGCAGCCGGCGGGGGGCATGTAGGGTTTCCCAGATTCGTAGCTCACTCGGCCCCTGCCGCTGCTGAGCTTCGTCGTTCGGTGGCGGCATTTCGCGCGCTCCTCGGGAACCAACTTGCGTGAGCGGCGTCTAGTGGATTGTGTCTGCAACGAATTTCCCCAAGGATCCCTGCCATGAAACGGTCCGCGACCTTTGGTCTACAAAGCCCGCTGTCTCTCTCCACGCACACTTGTTGTCAAAGAGAGAACCAATCGACGCTGTTCTACTCGCGAGTTTGGCAAGGCTGTTTGACTCTGTTCCGGGCTTTGCTCTTGGCGTCGGTGCCGGTCGTGGCCTCGGCCCAAGTTGGGCGGGGGTTCGTCTCCGCCGAGGCATACGTGGGAGTAGGCCGCGTCGTCTATGTCGGCAAGATCCTTGAGATCAGGCAGATTGACTACGGGAAGCCGCTGACAGACACACAGAAATTGGGTCAGCCCTACAGGCTCGTTTTCGAAGTCAGCGAGACAATTCGGGGAGACGAAGTCAAACGCCTTGAACTCGTGCTTTCGCTGCAGAACACGATCTACCTTGAGTACATGCGCGATCGTTCGGTCGAGATCATGCTCGTGGGCGGTTCGACCCGGCTCGACAGGTTTCCCGGCGCGGAAGTCGGGATCGAAGAACAGGGGAAGCGTGTGGACGATGAG
>JAPLOC010000934.1:3587-6848 GCA_026692825.1 Planctomycetota bacterium
GGGAAGCGTGTGGACGATGAGCGGTATCAGTTCCGCTTGCTGGACCCGGTCGAGGTCCCTCAGTCGGGCGACGAAAAGTTGATCGCCTCTCAGCTCAACCAGAATTACGATTCCTGCCGGATGTTCACGAATGAGCTCAAGATCGTCGTGGGCCGCGAGGCGATACTCAAGCGGGCGCGCGCCTTCGCCAAGCAGCACCCCGATATGATCTCCGCCGTCTCGCTACGTGTCCCGAACGAGTTCGGTGCCTTGTGCGGTGATCCCAACGCCTTCTGCATGATCACACTTCCAATCTGCCTTGAAACCAAAGCGACTCTTGTCGCTCTAAAGGACGATCCGGGCCTAATCCTGCGCCGCATCAATTCTCAGGATGAAGACTCGAACTTATCATTGGTGCTGGTCGGAGCCCACAAGGCGCTAGAAGTGTTTCGGGATGGGAGCGAGAATCTCGCATCGGGCCAATCCAATGCCACTCCCCAAGCTCCAGATTCGCCCGGGGAGTGGGTGGATTCCGACAACGGCGATCTATCGTTGCGGCTACGCGTCAAATCAGGACGCTTAGCAACCCAGGACAGCATTGTCGTCATTGCCGCGATTCGCAACAATCGGCAGGGGCCAGTGACGATCTTGCGTCCCTTTGGTGACCAATACGAAGCGCGAGCGTCTGGACTCAAAATCTGGAGTGAACAAGGGCGGGTCAAGTACACCGGGCCTACATGGGATTACGATCTGAACAAGACGGCGTTCATCACGCTGGTGGCAGAGGAGATCGTCACCGATACGCTGGAACTTCCTGTTCGCGACTTCTTGGAGACGGGCAAGGCGGGAAGGTACACGTTGCGGTACGACTATGCGTACCGGGGAACCTGGGACAAAAAGGTTGCAGACGAGGGCGTCAAAGGGATCTGGCACGGCACAATCTGCAGCCGCGAGGTTCCATTGAAGAAGCGTGACGGGGCCGCCAAGGAGCCGCCACCGAGCCGGCAACAATTGGATGCGGATCTCCGCGCGCTGCTGTCGCTCGCCGAGAATCTCACCGCGAAGCCAGACGATCTGACCGCGCGGCAGGATGCGGCGGTGCTGGCGATACGGCTGGTGCCCCACCTGCCCGGGAATCGAGTGGTCTGGGAGGTTCTCATCAAGACGCGGACATTGAAAGACGGCATGTCGTTGGCGGAAGCAGAGGAGCTGCTCGGACCACCGACTCGGATGTCGGACAAATTTGTCGGCTGGTATTTCAACCCGAATGGCAAGCATGTCGCGCCCTACCTGCACGCCAAGGTGTGGCAGGACGGACTGGCGGAGTGGAAGCTCACCAACCAATGAGGGCCGCCGAACCAGGCGCTGCACCTGACACCGGCCGCGTTTGGGTTTTCTCGGACCACAACATCGCCATTACGGCACGACCGGGCACATGTGGCAGGGAAGATTCAAGGCGTTTCCGTTGCAGGACGACGATCACTTGGCCACCGTACTGCGGTACGTCGAGCGCAATCCCGTGCGTGCCGAATTGGTGGCTCGAGCCGAGCATTGGAAATTGCCGAGCCTGCCCGGCTGGTTGTCCGCTGATGACACGCTGCTCTGGCGTGGCACGCCGACGCCGCGTGATGCGGCGTGGTTGCAGCGTGTCAACGAACCGCTCTCGAGCGGCGACTGGCAGCGATTGGGTCATTCGGTGCGGCGTGGTCGGCCGTTCGGCAACGACGACTGGACGCGCCCTACCGCCCAGTCTTTGGGCCTGGAATCCTGTTTGCGACCGCCAGGAAGACCGATGAAGTCTTGAAACTCACTATGTCCCCCTTTTGTGCCGGATCTGGTTTCGATGGATCCCATGGTCAAAGGCGTTGGTTCGCGTGTTTCTTGGCGAACATATCAGACGACCAGCCCGTGATCGCTGTCGGTCGCGAACCAAATGTCCGCCAATCCGCCCTGCTGATCCTCGACGATGTAGGTATTCCCCTTGGAATCAATCGCGAGGTTGTCCGGGCTGGTGAGCGCGTTGCCCACCGCCAGGCCGGTCGCCGCGTTGATCGTATTCCGATTGACGAACACCTGCATCAGGTAGGTGCCCGCCGGCGACCAGAACGACGCATCGAATGCGACGTAGCTGTTGAGCGCCGGAGCGGCTGTGGGACTTTCCCAGATGGTGGTCGCCGTGCCGGTCGCACGGTCGTATCGCTGGTTCCCCGACTGAGCGGTTTCATACACGGTGAACATTAACCCCACGCGAAATTCCGACGAAGGTTCTGATTCAATTCTCCGATATGGCCCCCTGGGAGGCTCAAACGCAGTCCCGAGCCACACGACATCTTGACAAAACCCCGCGACGAAGCTCGCAAAAAGCTGGTCGCCGCGCAGGGGTGACGCATCCATGCCGCAAGCGGCAGTGCCATTCGTTCCTGACACCTTTGGTCCCGCCTGGACCGACTGTCGGCCAGTCGCAAAAATCTGTGATTCGACATGGTCTTGGACGATCCGTTCGAAGAGAATCACAGGTCGATGTGAATCCCTGTTCCAGGAGTCATTGCGTGCCAGCGCTCATGTCACGTTGTGCCGTCTACACACTGGCCGTCGGTGCCAGTCTGTTGCTGTTGTCCGGAGCGATCCGCGCGGCCGAGCCGGCTGAGTTTTATCGCGGCCTCAATCTCAACGGGCCGCCGGTGGTCATCGACGGCCACAAATGGGAAGGGAAGGACGCTCCTCACTTTCAATCGAACGGAAATGCGTTCGAGAACACGACCGTCGTGTTGAAACCGCCGACCGATCGCCAGCGGGCTCAGATGATCCGCAGCAGCCGTTGGGGGCGCGATCTGACTCTCGACATCTCCAACGTTCCCGCCGGGGTCTACCAGGTCTTCGCGTATGTCTGGGAAGACAATCAGTCGACACAATTCGAAATCCGCCTGAACGGCGAGGTGGTCGTCGCCGAGCATCGCAGTGGCGGGGCGGGTGAGTGGCAAAAGCTCGGTCCCTGGAAAGCCAGCGTCGCGGACGGTTCCATTCGCCTGTCGGCCCGCGGCGGCGACGCCAATTTCTCGGGGCTGGAAATCTGGAGCGGGGAAGGACCGCTTCCTGAACCGGCCGCGACGGCATTCGCCGACGAGCCCACAGACGACCAGTTGGCGTTCTTCGAGAACCGCATCCGTCCGCTGTTGAGTCAGCACTGCTACGAATGCCACAGCGTTGATTCGAAGATGATCGGCGGGGGGTTGCTGCTCGATTCCCGCGCGGGAGTCCGCAAGGGGGGCGATTCCGAACCAC
>JAPLOC010000935.1 GCA_026692825.1 Planctomycetota bacterium
ACGGATCCAATTCAATCTAGCGGGGCACGGATGCGATCGGGGGGGCGTAGGTGTCGCTTCTCGTGCTGAACTCACTTCAGCAGATCCGCCACCCCACCCGGCAAACCAGACAACGTGCGAACCTCTTCATCACTCAGCGCGCGGTTAAAGAGCGCCAGATCGTCGAGATCGCCAATGTAACTGAGACCGAGCAGAATCGCCGTCTTTTCCGGATCCCACCCCAGCGTTTGCTTTCCTTTCAGCCTCCCGTGCAGTTTGCCATCAAGGTACATTCGCGCTTCGGCGTCATCCCTGCCCGTGTTGTAATGTGACCAGGTCGCGACGACGTGCGTCCAGCGATCGCGTCGGAAAGGGGGCTTCTCCACGACGATCATCGGACGATCGAAGACCGGGATCTGTTCAAACGGTGTGTTCTTCGGGTTCCACACTTTCAGATCCGAAAACACGCCGAACCGAAAATGCCTCGGCTTTTCGTCCTTCGAGAAATCGAAAAAGAACGACGCGTCGTCCCATTTCTTGTCGGTGATCTGAATCGGGTCGGCGAATCCCGGTTGAAGATCCTCTTCCGGTGTCAGTTTGATCCACAAAGACAACGTTCCCGACCAGTCATCCGGCCGCCAGTCGATGTTCTTCGCCGCGGGAAAATAGATCACCCCTTGCCCGTTCTTTTCGAAGCGGAGCGCGTCACCATATCGGCCCCCATTGGGGACGATCACCGCGTCTTTTCGGTGGTTGCCCGGCTTGCCATCGGTGGGAGGGAGTTTGGATGCAGTGTGCAGCCGGCGGTCGCCCAGCGCAAACCCGGCGTCGACGCCGCCGTCAAAGCCCGCATGAAACGTCAACGACTTCGCGAGCGAAGCGGGCTCGTCGGCCGACGCCAGCGGGACCGAAACCAAAACGAGCCACAAGAGCGTCAAAATGCGTGAATGTGTCATGCGTTCCTCGTAGGAGAAATGGTTGGGAACAGTTCCAGCAGCGCGCCGGTGTCGGTGAGCTTTTCGAGCTGCCAGCAGGTCTCCAGAATTCGGTCGGCGGTCGAGCTGGAAATCACAGCGGACGCGGTCCGCCGGAATTTCGCCTCGACCTCGGCGTCACTCATGGGGTTCTGGTCATGGCCACGGGGGAACTCATTCTCGGCGATCAGCGTTTTCCCGCCAGTCAGATGGAGCGTGATCCGATTCGGAATGCCACGCGGGTAGCGCGCGGTCAGGCTCGAATCACGCAGCACCTTGATCTTCGCCACCAGCCCCAGCAACCGTTCATCCCGCAGATGCTGTTCATCAAACGACGAAAGCGTGACGTCCCCTTCCATCAGCGCGACAGCGAAACAATACGGCAGGCTGTGGTCCGCGGTCTCGCGCGTTTTGGGCCGCCATTTTTCGGGATCTTTGCCAATGATGTCGACCGCCGCGTCGAAGGAGTGAATGTCAATCGATTCGATCTGGTCGATCGAGGCGAGTTGCGGACGAAGTTCCAGGGCGGCGTGAATGGCGCTTTGCGAGTGATACTCGGCGGGCCAGAACTTGATCGACGTCTTGTTGATCATGAAGTCAACATCCCCCGGCTTCTCTCCCCCAAGTTTCTCGAGCGTGAAGGGACCGGAGACCTGCTTCCAGAAACCCATCTCCCCTTCGAAAATCGGGGCGGGACCGGTGAGTCCCTCGGCGGCCAGCATCGCCGCGAAGACTCCGTTGCGCGAGGCGTTGGCGAACGCGCAGCCTTTCCATTCCGACAATTCCCCCGCGCGAGTCTGCCTCAGGGTGATGTTGGGTGTCCCCGCGAGATTGAGCGCGTGGGTCAGCCGATCCCCTTCGAGACCAAACAGCCGACCGGCGGCGGCGGAAGTGGAAAAGGCACCATAAGTGACATGGTCCCAGCCGTTCTTGCGAATGCTGGCGGCGTCACACAGTCGGCATTGGATTTCGTACGCGATGACGGCGGCGACGATGACGTCCCGTCCCGAACGACCGGCGGCCTGGGCGGCGGCGAGGACGGCGGCGAAGTTGTCGCTGGGATGGGCCGGCTCCAGCGACAGGTAGGTGTCGTTGAAGTCGAGATAACGGAACAGAATGCCATTCGCGAAGGCGGCGAGGTCGGGGGATGTGGCGTGCGATCCACCCCCCAGGTAAAACGCGCCCGGGGAACTGGTCACACGCCGACAGAGAGCGCGGGCGACGTTGGGTGCGCCGGCGGGCCACGCCCCCAGGGCGCAGGCGAACGAGTCGATCAGCCGCCGGCGAACTTCGTGGATCGTGCGTTCGTCGATCTGTTCAAATGTGAGCGAAGAGGCGTAGGCGGAAAGCCGCGCGGCGAGAGGCAGTGTCATCATGGAACTCATTTCATGGATCGTGATGCGATGCGTGCCAAGTCTAACTGCCAAAATCCGAAATCGACAGCGTGCTTGAATCTGCGTTGTATTCCGTGTCAATCCGCGAGAAGATGACCGGGACGAACAGGAAAGGTGGGAATTCGTGAACGAGATTCAAGGATTGACCTGTCCCGGGTGTCAGGCGCGACTGAATGGAGACGTGCTGCGTCAAAGCGGTGCGCACGTCTGTCCGTTTTGCGGGAAGGATGTCGCCGACCTGCTGCTCGGGGGCGATGCGATCGCGGGTGGGACAAGTCCGGAAACTCGCGCTTCGACGGGGACGTCGAGATTCACCGCTCCACCCACGAATAGTGCACTGCGGGTGATCGAATCGACCGACGAAAAATTGGTAGTCTATCTGCCAGCGTCCAGGTCGGCCAAAGGTCTGGGTTGGTTTGCGCTCGCCTGGAATGGTCTCATGGCGTTTATCACGACGATGATGGTCAGCGCGGTGTTTTTTGGGGCCGGAAAGTTCGAAGGAAGTCCGCTGTTGGGAATTGCTGTCGTGGGGCTTTTTTGGGCGGTGGGACTGGGACTCGGTTATCTCGCATTGAAAATGCGCTACGAACGGACGTTTCTCTACGTCGATCGCCAGCGGGCGGTCGTTCAGAAGATGCTGTTTGGCCGACAAAAGCGCCACGTGTCGGAAATCGCAGAAGGGACACACGCCGCGCTGGAAGTCTCGCACTCGCAGAACGACGTACCGGTTTATCGGGTGGTGATTCTTGGCGGGTCGCAAAAGCTGCAGTTTGGATCGGCGTTGTCGGATGCGGACAAGGACTGGCTGGTCGATCGGATCAATGAACAACTCGGTGTGAGGGAACTGAGTGGAGGATCCGCGGACTGGACCGCGGACGGAGAAACTCCGACCGTCGTTCCCACCCACTGCGCGACCTGTTCCGCTCCATTGCCCGCCAGTGTGACGGGAGTCGTCTCGTGTCCGCAATGTGGAGTTGTATACCGAGGGATTTCACACCCGCTCGTAGAAGAGCGGCTGGGAAGACCCGTTGCGAGACTGACCCCTTCGGAACTCCCGGCCAACGGGCCGATTCGGATCGACGAGGACTCCCCAGCGAAGTTGCGGTTTTCCTTCGCCGGCTGTGCCAACCGGGTTCTGCAAATCGTCGTGCCGCTCTTCGCGTTTGCATTCGCCGTGTTCTGGTACTCGATTCTCCTCGCGTTTGTCGTTGGGGCGTTTCACATTCCTTCCCTGTGGGGAAAAATCGGTGTACTCGCCTTTTTGACTCCCTTCATCCTGGTAGGGACGATCCCTCCGGCCCTGGGGGCGTACATGCTGTGGGGGCGGACCCGAATCGAGTTGACGCGCGATGTTTTGACCTGCCGATGGCAGATTGGCCGGATGGGATATTCCCGCTCTCTCACCGTGACGACACTGGAGTCGGTCCGGGTGGAGTCAACTCCAAGAAATACTCGCAATCCACGGGCCCTACCGGAGGTTCAACCCGCGGACTCCGCGGAACAGTCGGCGTGTGTCGCACGCGGGGGAGGCAAATTGCTGAATCTGACCACAGTCAACTCCCCATCCGTTCAAGAAAACGTCGCCGCGCTGATCGCGACCAGGCTGGACGAATGGGGACACAAATTGGGGACGCAGGGACCAGCAACAGGGGAGTGAATTCACTGTGGCGTACGATCGCAACCGCGTCGTACGCCGTCCTCTGCTACGTCGCCGACACTAAACCGCAGAGCGAATTCGCCTTCGAACGCTCCGCCTCCGAACGCTCCACAGTCCCGCCAGCCCGCAACCCAGCAGAACCAGCGTGGACGGCTCGGGCACCACCGGCAACGGATCACCGGAGACGACTTCGACCAGACGTCCCTGACTGTCGAATTCCAGACCGCCGCTGAGCCCTGGCCCGATGTTCGGGGCGGGTGACGGGATACTGACAGTATTCGAATCCATCGTCACGGCGGCGGTTTGCGCCAACACCCGGCCGTTGTGGATCGTGGCGCTGGTATTCAGGGTGATGCTGGCGAGCGCCAGAATGTTCCCTTCGAAGTCGGTACTGGTTCCCAGCGTCGCCGAACTTCCGACCTTCCAAAACAAGCCATTGTCCGAGCCATTGTTCGACCCGGTGTTGATCATGGTAACCACCGAGCCGCTGGCGGTCGTCAGCGTGCTGCCAATCTGAAACACCCAATAGGCGTTATCGTTCCCCTGGGCGTCGAGCGTCAGGGTTCCTGTCAGTTATGCGGAGCTGGCGAAAAAGTAGATCCCGGGTGCCAAGGTCAGCCCTCCGAGATTCTGCCCGGTGAGTGTCGCGGTCCGGGCAAGTCCCGCCAGCGCGTTGTACGCCGTGGTATTGTCGATTTGCGCCTGCAATGCCACGGCGTCCGTGTTGTGGACGACCGACGGGGCCACCAGCGTCACGGACCCAAATCCCGTGATCGATGAACCCGGAGACAGACCCACGTTTCCATCAATCGTGGTGGCGCCGGTATTCGTAACAGTGGAGCCACCGAGAACCGCGAAGCTGCCGGCCGAACCGAGGATCGGTCCTGCAGAAGCGAGTGGAGTCAGCAGCGTGATTGCCGCTAGAACCGAACAAAACCCTGGCAGGCATCTCATCGCTCAACTCCTGAAGTCGCGGACATCAAAGACAAAAAAAAACCGACGCGGTGGAATGCTCACGGAGCAATCCACCGCGTCGGTTTACGTTCTAACGAGCCCGCTGGTGAAACCAGCTTGCTCCTGAGTCAGTCTCCCGATGATTCCCGCCGCGAAACGATGTGCGCAGAGGGAATTCTTGGGCGATTATACACGACCAATGGCAAGACGCAAGCCGTGAGACAATCATAAGGCACAGTTGTAAGGTCCAAATTTGACAATCACGTTTACCGACCAATCCGCCGGCTGCGCCGTCGGGCGCGACAATGTGGCGGACGGCGTTCCTACGACGCCGCGGTCTGGACATCTTCGGCAGAGTTGAGTGGAGACAGATTGAAACACCGTATCGGAAACGCATGCTCACACGACGGTGAGGTCAAACAGCGCGTTGCGCATTCCGAACTGGCTGCCGTCGGTCTGGCGTCAACCAGACCCGCATTCGATCAGTTGCCCGAAACCGAAAAAAACCGACCCGCTTTGGGGCTCAAATCACCCGAATTCCAACGGCCATGCCCAGGCTGGCTCGTCCTGCTGCCTGGCCGTGTCACCCAATTCAACCTGTAAACGGACTATCGACAAAAAAACAGCCGACGGAAATTCCGTCGGCTGCTGTGTTCTTCAAGGACTCACGCAACGCCTGACCCTAGATGGGCTTGACGTTCTCGGCTCGGGGACCCTTAGGGCCACGACCCGGCGTGTAGCTCACCTTCTGCCCCTCACGGAGCTGATCAAAACTCACGCCTTCAACATTCGACGAATGGAAGAACATGTCCTTGTCGGTTCCGGTTTCAATGAAACCA
>JAPLOC010000936.1:0-2268 GCA_026692825.1 Planctomycetota bacterium
GCGGGGCGATGCTCTACTATGGACTCCCCACCGTGTGGGGACCAACAGTCGAAGAGTCGATTCTGACCACCGTTCATGAACTCATGGGGCCACGTGCCCGGTAGGGCGGATCGCGTGACTCCAGAGATTCGTTTTCCAGATGACACCGCCGTCATGCGGCGGGCGATTGAACTCGCCCGCCGCGGTGACGGTGCGGTGGAACCGAACCCTATGGTGGGTGCCGTGCTGGTCGACTCGGACCTGCGGTCCATCGCCGAGGGATGGCACCAGCGGTACGGCGGTCCCCACGCGGAAGTCCACGCGCTCGCGTGCGCAGGGGAACGCGCCCGCGGGGCGACCCTGTTCGTCACGCTGGAGCCATGCGCGCATCACGGGAAGACCCCGCCATGTGCCGACGCCGTCATACAGGCGGGGATTGCGCGGGTGATCGTCGGCTCGCTTGATCCATTTCCGCAGGTCGATGGGCGAGGGATCGCGAAGCTGCGGGCTGCGGGGATTGCCGTCGAGACGGGGTTACTCGATGACGAAGTTCGGTGTCTCAACGCGCCGTTTCGCAAACTGGTGCAAACCGGACTTCCCTGGGTTCATGCCAAGTGGGCGATGACGCTGGACGGACGGATCGCGAGCCGAACGGGGGAGTCGAAATGGATTTCGAATCCCAAGTCACGCCAGCTTACGCACGCGCTGCGTGGTCGCATGGATGGGATCCTCGTGGGAATCGGGACGGCGCTCGCCGACGATCCCCTGTTGACGGCACGGCCCACCGGACCGCGTACGGCGCTGCGAATTGTTGTCGACTCGCAAGCCCGGCTGCCGGTCGATTCCCAACTGGTTCGTACCGCGGGAGAGTCCCCCGTCCTCGTGGCGACCACAATCCACGCCCCCGCCGACCGCCGTGCCGCGCTGGAACAGGCGGGGGTTGAAGTCGTGACGTTGCCGACGACAACGGCCGTCCCTCAAGTGGGTGGCCCCTTTACCGCGTCCCCACAATCCTTGCCTTCCCCGCAAGTTGACCTGCGCGAATTGCTGTTGGAACTGGGACGGCGACGACTGACCAACCTGTTTTGTGAGGGGGGCGGGTCGCTCTTGGGGAGCCTGCACGATGCCGGGCTGTTGGATGAACTGCACGTGTTCGTCGCTCCGAAACTGCTGGGAGGGGCGGGGGCGCTCTCGCCGATATTGGGAACCGGACGATCCGCGCCGCCGGAGTGCTCCTCACTGGTCGACATGAAGATCGAGGTACTCGACCAGGATGTCTACATCCACGGCCGGGTGCGGCCTTGATTGTGGCAAACGTCGCATTCAACGCCGTGTGAAGTATACAATCCGGCTGTTTCATCCGGATTCCGTACGAGGATTGACCGTGTCGCCGTCGCGCTGTTTGCCGCTGTTTGTGTTCCTGCTCCTGGCCGCGCTGATCCAATCGAGTCAAGCGGCCGATCTCGACGCTCCCGTCCGCGTGATGAGTTTCAATATCCGCTACGGCACAGCCAACGATGGTGCCAATCACTGGCGTCGGCGGCGGGAGTTTTTGGCGGAGACGATTCGGGCGTTTGATCCGGACCTGCTTGGGACGCAGGAAACGCTGGGGCTTCAGCGTGACTGGCTGGCAGAGAAACTCCCAGGATTCGGCGTGCTGGGGGTCGGTCGGGACGACGGACGCGAAACGGGCGAAATGATGGCGTTGTACTATCGCGAATCGCGATACGAAAAACTCGAAGGCGGTCACTTTTGGCTCAGCGAAACTCCAGAGGAGGTCGGGAGCAAGAGCTGGGACAGTTCTCTTCCCCGCATGGTCACCTGGGTGAAGTTGCGAGACAAGGAGTCTCCCGCGGCATTGCCAATTCTCTTTTTCAACACGCACTTCGACCACCTGGGGAACCGCGCCCGAGCCGAGTCGGCGAAGCTGATTCGAACGAAACTGGCCGAATTGGGGACGGGTTGTTCACTGATTGTCACCGGGGACTTTAACGACGGCGACGGGGGGGAACCGTACCGCAACCTGTTTTCTGAGAGCGAGGGCGTGAAGTCTCCCGTTGTGGACACCTATCGCGTGGTGAACCCGGACCGGGGCGAAATGGAAGGGACGTTTTCCAGCTTCCTGGCGAAAGAGCAGGGGGGGCCGCGGATCGACTGGATTGGTGTCTCTCGCGACTGGACTGTAACTGCCGCCGCGATTGATCACACGTCGCGCGATGGCCGAACTCCTTCCGACCATTTTCCCGTGACCGCCACTCTCCAGCGGGAGAAGCCGGCGAGTGATTCCAA
>JAPLOC010000936.1:2310-3736 GCA_026692825.1 Planctomycetota bacterium
TCAGGGAGAAACCTATCTCGCTGGCGGGCCGTTTGAAATCACCGAAGAGCTCAATATCCCGTACGCCGATGGTGAAACGACCAATCGTCGCAAACAGAGTCTCGATTTGTTTATTCCCAAAGGAGTCCAAGACTACCCCGTGCTGTTCTTTATCCATGGCGGCGGATGGGCTTCGGGAGACCGGAAACTGTACACCTCGGTGGGGCGGATTTTCGCGCGCAACGGCATTGGGACCGCTGTCATCAGCTATCGATTGACTCCCGAGGTGAAACACCCCGGGCACATCGAAGATGTCGCCCGGGCATTCGCCTGGGTTCACAAGCACATTGGGGAACGTGGGGGCCGAAACGACCGGATTTTTGTCGCGGGACAGTCGGCGGGGGGACACCTGACCGCGCTGATGGCAACGAACGAACAGTACTTGAAGGACCAGGGATGTTCCTTGTCGGATATCCGCGGCGCGATTCCGATCAGCGGGATCTACGAGTTTCGTCCGGGACGATTCAACGCCATCGTGGGGCCCGGACGAGAAGCGGCATTCAGCGCCTCACCCATTCACCACATTTCCGACCGGTGTCCCCCGTTTTTGGTTTTGTACGCGGAGAGCGATATTCCCAATTGCGACCGGATGTCGGAACTGGTGTGCGAGAAGTTGAAAAGCAACAAGGTCGCGGCTGACGTGCGACGGATGGATGACCGGAACCACATCACGATCATCTTCCGACTCATGATGAGTACCCGTGACCCGGCGACTCAACAGATGCTGAAATTCATCGCGGAGCATTCGGAGTTGAAGCTCGAGGAACGGATGCCGTGATCGCGCGCGTAGCGCCGGCTCCTTTCCATCACCTGTCGCGGAACGGGGCTACGAGTGGTTCCATTGAACTTGGGTATTCGCAGGCCGCGAGGACCAATGCGTAACCGCCAACCAAACCACGTGGATGGGGCGCGAACATCCTCGTGGGCCGCCGCTGTGCGCTCAACCGGCAAGCACCGCCCTCCGGGCAGCGCTCGGCATCCAACCGAACCCGGAGAACGTCGTATTCCTCCCGACAGCACAGCGGCGGCTCGGCAGGAGTCTCGCACTCCCGTGACGCGGTTCATCGACACCACACGCCACGGTACGCGACACCGATGGCTTACTCCGGAGCTTTCGCCAACTCCAGCGCCCGGCGGTCGTCAATCATCTTGCGAACCGTCGCGACCGCGTCGGCGACCGTCGCCTTGCTCGCCGTCGCTTCCCAGCGCCAGCGCAATTCAACCTGTCCCTCTTTCAATCCCTTTCCGCCAATCACCACGCGCAGCGGAATGCCGATCAGGTCGGCGTCCTTGAATTTGAACCCGGCCCGCGCGTCGCGATCATCCAGCAGCACATCAATGCCGGCGGCCTGCAGCTCCTTGTAATACCGCTCGGCGACCTCCATCG
>JAPLOC010000937.1 GCA_026692825.1 Planctomycetota bacterium
CGCCACGTCGCAGCCGACCGTGTAGGGAAAACGCAGCGGCATTGAGACCATTCCGCTACGAATGTAAATGTCGATCGGATTCACCGACACCGCACCGACCCGAATCAACACCTCTCCCGCCTGAGGAACCGGTTTCGGTAACTCGCCGTACTGAATCACTCCGGGGTCACCGGTTTCCTGGATGTACGCTGATTTCATGGCGGGCCGCTGTGGCGGTTTTCGTTGGCGGGATGCGGTGGCGGGGCATGCAGGCGGGTGGAACTCGCGCGATCACTCCTGACGCCCGATTACCGCTCGTGAGAGGTCTGAAGCCCGCCTTCAGGAGCCGCCCGCCGACACAGCAGATTCGGGTGCCAATATCGCACGTGTCCAATTGTCAAAAGTGCCAGCAGTGCCAGACCACTGACCACTCCTCCCCAGTATATCGCTCTGGGGACGTAAGTCCAGACGAGCCGGTGTTTTCCGTCGGAAACCTCGACCCCGCGAAAAACTCTTTCCACCACGATCCCCGCAACAGGTTGCCCGTCGACGGTCACCTCCCAACCCGGATACGCCAGATCGGTCATCACAACCGTCCCCCCGCTCGCCGACTCTACCTCGATCTCCACTTGAGTCGGCTCATAGCGCATCAATTCCGACCGACTCTCGTTCGCCGGTTCCAACCACGCCACCCGGCCACGCGTCGCTTCCAGTTCATACAGATAAAATCCATGCGTGGCGTTGCGCGCCAAAGGCACGTTTAGGCATGGATCGGCTCCAAACCAGACCTGTCGCGCCGGCCAGCCGCTTAAGTTCACTTCGGTCAAACTCAGGACGTGCGTCACCCCGTTTCGGCTCAGCCAGTCGAGCTGCTCCGCCGTCGGCTGGGTTTCGCGGAACGGCATTGGCTGGGGCAACGCCAACGCTGTGTCATAGTACGCCGCTGGGCTCAAACCCAGGTAAACGGGGTACGTACCCGCTCCCACGAGCGAGGGAAGATTTTTTCCTTCGTTCAGCATGCGGGTCGGGATGTCGCGGTCGGCAAGGTATTTTCGGATCGGGCTGTCGTCCCGGCGACTCACCGGGGAGGTTGCCACGGGAGTCGCGTGCGTCACCCGTTGGCTCACATCCCACAAATCCCAGGTGGTCGCCCCGAACGCCACGATCCACCACACCAGCATCGAGAGTCCGTCCAGCTTTTTGCAGACCGCTGCGAAGCCGGCAGCAGCCAGTACCGCCGCCCCCAGAGATGCGATGATCCCATAGCGCCCCGGGCCTTCAAAAAAGCTGAACCCCGGCAGATGGTTCGTGATGGGAATCAGGCACCCTGTCGCGTAGACGACCGCGCCGATCGACAGCAGCAGCCAGAGGAGACGAATCGCCCGGGGGATCGCGTTCCGCCGATCGAGAACTCCCCACACGATCAGTGGCAACGGCAACAATCCGAAATAGAGGTGCGCCTCCACCCAGTTCGTTCTGGGCATATTGGGACTCGCGACCGACACAATCTCCCGATCACTGGCGTACCATTTCCACGGCAAAAAGAGCTGCGTGAGATAGCGCGGCGGAATGTAGCCGTAGCCGGGATTGTGTTCGTCGGTCACAGTCGCGCGCTGGCTGGTGGTTTTCAATTCCCACGTGGGAATCAACTGAACGGCCCCCATCAGCGCCCAGGCGAGACGTCCACGGCATTGTCGACTTTCGGGCGGCACGCTGTCACGCCCCCCCCACAATCGGCACGGGATGTAAAGCGCGAGCGTCAGTTGCGTGAGGAAGGCGATCAGAAAATGACCGGCGAGCATCTGCAATGCCAGAATCACCGAGAGCCAAAGCGCGAATCGCCACAAGCGGGTTTGAAGGAACGACTCGGCACACCACAACGCCAGCGGCAACCAGGCACCGCCCACAATCGCCCACTCCAACGAGACTCGGGGAGGAAACCAGCCGTACGTGTAGACCAAGGCTCCAAAGACCGCCGCCATGGTCGGCAACCCGAGTCTCCGGATGTACAACCAGCAGGCAACGAACGCCAAAATGTAGTGCCCGAGGATCGACGCGTTGAACGCGGTGTTGAGGTCAAAAAAGCGATACAGCAATAGGAAGGGAGGCAACCAGATTGTTCCAGACGGGCAGCTCGCCGCGTTGGAGCGCGTCGGCGTAGAACGCTTTTTGCGGCAGGAAGTAGTAGTAGATATCGCCTCCGACCAGTCCCCCCCCGGTCCAGAGTGTGGGCCAGAACAGAAACGTGAGTCCTGCCGCGACAATCAGCGTGACCAGCGCGCCGACCCAGGCCGGGCCAACCTGCCTGGGTCGGGAGCGGGGTACGGTAGCGACGGGCGAGACAGACACACGCGGCCTTTCGGAAGTCGAAGGAATCAGTCGCTCAAGTTCTTCCATACCGCCGGATCGCTCAACGGGCGATCGCCCCGCCAACGACGTGGTACACAGCGGTGTGTTGAGCCACTCGATCGACCGTTACGGTCGCGGTTCCAGGATGCGCATCTGCGTTGACAGGCTGTGCTGCAATCCGTCGATTTCAAAATCCGCTTCACCGAAGAACGCGACGAACTCAGTTTTCGAAGAGGAGACGACCCCTTGCAGAGAGTTTTCGGTCAACAGCAACGGCTGTTCCTTCCATTCCACCAGACGAAAATCGCGGGACTTCGCGTGGGCGACCCACAGCCGACCGCTACGGGGCGCGGGGTCGCTCGAGAGCGTCAGCCGGGCGGCGTCGTCCGCAGCGTTGTCATGCTTCCAGGTGACTTTGGGCATCGGAATCTCTTTCATCAGATGCCGTGTGTAGGCCGCCAGTCCATTGAGCGCCCGATCGCGACTCTTCTTTCCGTCCGGGAAGTTCTGTTCGAGTCCATGTCCCGCGTTGGGAACGTACAGAACCCACTTGTCCCCTTTGAGGTCATCCCAATAGAGGTTGAGCGCGTCGGTCGTCCAATAGGGATCGTTCGCGCCATTGATGATCATTTTGGGGAGCAGAAGCTTCTCGCGGTAGACCCAGGGATCAACCATCGCCCACAGAGCCTGCGCTTCCGGCGTATCGGGCATGGGAAGCAGTTTACGCTCGGTGTAGTCATGCACTTGGTCACTGTATGCTCCAAAGGACTTGAGCTGGTAAGGCCCCTGGGCCCTCATGTTGAGCGTGTCAATGACCAGCGGTGCGATCCCTTTCACGCGGGCGTCCGACGCGCCAGTGAGCCATGTTGTCCAGCCTCGCTTCGACGCGCCGGAAACGACAAACGACTTGGTTTCCTGCTTCCATTCCTGAACTGTAAACGCCTGCAACGCATCCATCGCTTTGACGACGCTTTTGACCATCGGAAACAGCAACGGCCACTTCTCGTCACCGGTTTCGAGGTACCGTATGAACGTTTCGGCGATCAGCTTGTCTTCCGTTTTGTCTTCGAGAATCGGCTGCTTCGGGACGTGGTACAGAAACGCGATCGGGGAACCGACGCGACGGGCCAGATCCAGCCCGAAACCGATGTTGCGTTCATTGCCCGAGCCCCCGGTGTTCCACAGCAGCATCGTTTCGGACGGTTTGCTGTTGCGCGGAACATAAACATGCAACTGATGTTCCCAGACGATGCCCTGCCATTCCTGTGAAACCAGTTCCAGGTCGTAAACCGTCCCCACACCGATTTCGAGTTTGTTTTTGAGTTTCCACTCAAACTTTGGCTCCGGTCGGGCGATGTAGTTGAACAACGCCTTGGGAACCATCGCCCCGCCGACCTTGTCGTCGGCCGACAGTGGTGAAGCCGCATAGGTCAGTCCGCAGAACGCGACCAACAGAAACCACAAACCGCACCGGGTGAGCGAACGGAGCATGAGAATCGTCCTGAGGAAGGCAGGGGAAGTGTTACGGCTTAAGAAGTCATCGGGTCGTGAACGTCGAACGTCAGAGAGGGAATGGGTCGGCCGAGTCGCGAGTTCGATCCCGTCCGTAGCGACGGGGGAGGGTCGCGTGGATTTGAATCCACATGACCCTCCGGTGTAGGCGAGACGCTCCGCGGCTCGCCTGATCTCACCGAAGGTGCCGGTCGGAAACTTCGACACGAACCCAGATCCACTTCACCAACTGCGGCGGCTCGGCAGTGGCCTCGCCCTCCCATGAGGATGGATCTCGCGTGGAGCCGCCGACCCGTCGCTCAGCGGTTCCAGACTCTAAACCGCCTCTTCCACGACGGGGTTCGTCAGCGCGCCGATCTTCTCGATTTCGATCGTCACGGTGTCCCCTCCTTGCAGGAAGACCGGCGGCTTGCGCGCTCCACCAACGCCGTGCGGCGTCCCCGTGAGAATCACCGTTCCCGGCGTCAGCAGGGTGCTTCCCGAAAGAAACTCAATCAGTGTCGGAACGTCGAAAATCATGTCGGGGTTCGGGATCTCGTCAGCCGTCACCAGGCAGGGACCCAGCGGAGCGAATGTCGCAAACGTCTTCCCCCGGCACCATTGACTTCCCCCCTTTTTCAACTGCCAGTCGCGGGCGCTCAAATCGTTGGCGCAGGTGTAACCGAGTACGTACTTCAACGCGTCCGCCTTCGAGACGTTGTGGCACGCCTTGCCGATCACCACCGCCAGCTCGCATTCGTAGTCGACCGCGTCGCTGCGGAGCTTGCGCGGCAGGACGATGGGGTCGCCGGGGTTGGTGCAGGTGCTGCTGGTCTTCATGAAGACGACCGGGTACTCGGGAATCGCCTGGCCTCCCTCTTCGGCGTGTTTGCGATAGTTGAGGCCGATGCAGACGATGTCGGAGGGATACAGCGGCGACAGCAGCTTGGCGACATTCGCCTTTTCGCCCGTGTCGCGGAGAGAGCCAAACAGATCCCCTTCGAGGCGGGTGGACGTTCCGTCGGCGTGCGTCTGGCCGTGGTGGATTTTGCCGGTGGAGTCGCTGTAGCGAATGATCTTCATGGAAGCGGGCTTGAAGGAGGGTGTGGGGCGTGGAACAGAGAGCGGACTCGCTGAACACGACGAGTGCTGTGGAGGAAAACCCGCATGTTAGCGGGGAGGAAAGCGAGCTGCCATTCCGGAGGAACCGCGTCGAAAGGCAGTGAACGTCACCCCGGACCGGAACAACGACCGCGCGGTGGTCGGCCGGCGGGAAAATTCACCGGGCGGCTCACTTCCAGGCAAACGCCTTCCCCGATAACAATTCGTACGCTTCGATATACTTCTCCCGCGTGCGGGTGACCACCTCGTTGGGAAGCGCGGGCGGGGGACTGTTCTTGTCCCAGCCGGTCGTCTCCAGCCAGTCCCGCACGAACTGCTTGTCAAACGATGGTTGACCATGCCCGGGCTCATACTGGTTCGCCGGCCAAAACCGTGAACTGTCGGGAGTGAGAACCTCGTCGATCAAGATAGGCCGTCCTTCAAATTCGCCAAATTCGAATTTGGTGTCAGCGAGCAGAATCCCACGGGCCGCCGCGTACTCGGACGCCTGCTGATAGATCGAGAGACTCATTCGCCGGAGTTCGTCGGCGGTTGACCGACCCACGATTTCGGCCATGCGTTCAAACGGAATGTTGATATCGTGCCCCGATTCTTCTTTGGTCGCGGGGGTGAAGATCGGCGCCGGAAGCCGATCACTTTCCTGAAGACCGGCAGGCAACACCACCCCGCAAACTTTATAGACCTTGGCGCGACGCACGACCATTGTCCGCCCCACCAGCGCTTCGACATCAGTCCCGGCGGGCAAATCGACCGCTCGCGGATCCAGATCGAGCAGGTGGTTTTCGACGTCCAACAGCTCGAACCAGACTGCGGAGAGCTGCGTGAGGACCCGCCCCTTGTCGGGAATTCCCGTGGGAAGCACCCAGTCGAATGCGCTGATCCGATCACTGGCGACGACCAACAGTCGGTCACCGAATTCGTAGAGATCGCGCACCTTTCCCTGCCTCGGGGTTTTTCCGGGAAGCGCTGACTTGAGATAGGCCGGTCGCATGACGGGTCGGTGTTCCTGGTTTCTCGTGAGTGAAGCTATTCGGTTCGGTAATTCGGCCGGCCGCCCCAACCGAGTTTTCGGTGCAATGTGGCGTAGTAGCTGCTGCCGGGAACTTTGGCCATTTGAAAGCAGACCGGAGCCCGAGTCACTTCGACCACGTCCCCCGGCGCGAGTGGAACGCGAATCTGGCCGTCGATCACCAGTGTGGTTCCCTCGGGAGCGCGGGGGACTTTCATCTGATACACGCAATCCGCGCTATCGACGAGAGGTCGGTTGGTCAAAGTGTGCGGACAGATCGGCGTGATCACAAACGCCTGCAGATCCTGCCGAAGAATCGGCCCTCCCGCAGACAGATTATGGGCCGTTGACCCGACGGGCGTACTGACAATCAGGCCGTCGGAGCTGTAAGTCGTCACCGGTTCGCCGTTGATCGCGAGATCGACATCGATCATCCGCAATGAGCCACCCGACGAGATGACGACTTCATTGAGTCCCAGGAATTCGTCCCAGGTCGACAAATTGGCCGAAAAATGCCGGCACTGGTACATGAGGTAGTTGACGACCTGGTAGTCCCGTTGCAGCAGCCTGGGAAAACTCTCTCGGAACTGCTCGGGGGAGAGGTCGGCGAGGAAGCCCAGACGACCATGGTTAACGCCCACCACCGGAATTTGTGTTCCCGCCATCTGTCGACAGGCTCGCAAAATGGCCCCGTCTCCACCAAGTACCGCGACCAAATCTGCCTGAACCGTCCCGAAATCCAGGGCGCAATCACGGTCGATGGCGACGAGATTCAGCTTCTCCTGGCGGTTCAGAAGATCGAGGAATTCCGGCCAGATGCCGCACGCGGGGGCGAGGGTCCATTCTGGCAGAGCGGGACTGGTGTGGCAAGACGCTCGCGATGATCGCGTTTCTACAAAACGCGTTGTTGGCGGGACGCTCCGCGGCTCGCCGAAACGTACCGCGGGTGCCAGTCGGAAATTTCGCAGGGCAACCGGCTCCTCAGCGCCACCTGATTGCATTCCTGAGAAACCACGGGCGACGGGTGCATCCGATCGTTCATTCGAGTAGACTCGAAAATCCGCCGGTCGGGAAGGCGGTGGTCTTTGGCTCGATTTCGAAAAGTGAGGGATATTCCGATGGGCCGTCGGAAGAGTGGAAGTCGCCGCGAATTTGTCCGCCACGTCCCCAAAGCCTTGGGATGGACGTCGATCGGCATCAGCATTTGTTCGGTGATCACAACGTGGCTCACGGGCCATCCCGTCATCGGGTTTACCTTGGGATGGATCGCGTTTGTGGCCGGGATGGTGGGCTTGGTGCTCAAATTGCTGCGCGGGAGGACCCCCCGCGTCACAACTGCGGGGCTGATCGCGTCCGTGGTGGCGATCGGCGTCGGGGCGGTCGTACTGAGAAATTCCCAGGTCGCCGACACGCCCCCAGTGACGGGCGGTTCGCGCCATTTCGGCCCTGAAGATTCCGGGGTGGAAACCGTCGAAGGAGTCGGGAAACTCAACGAGAATCTCAATCCCGAGGACCGTATTCCGAACAAAAACAAGCCGCAGAAAATGGGTTGCGACGATCCCGCAGACCCTCGCCCGGTGGATGTCGGGCCGTTTGACCCGGGGGAGGATCCCATGCTGAAGCGATTTGGCGTGGCGACGGTCAATGAACTCGACGACGAGGGGGCGGTCGCGCTGTTGCGTGACAACGCGGTGGTCGTCAAGGACGAACTGCTCCCTCAAGCGGACCGCAAACTCCCGGACGTGCTGCGGGTTATTGAGTTGAACTTCGTCAAACCCCGCGCGACCGACGACCTGTTGCGAAAACTCGGTCCGGCTCTTTCCAAGCTTCCCAACCTGCGGATTCTCAACCTGTTTGGTGGCACGGTGACCGAGGTGGGACTGAGTGGGGTCAAAAAGGCCCCGGTGTTGCACGAGATCATTTTGCCGCTGGCGACCGACGGCGTCGTAAGTCAATTGCCCCGCTTCAACGAACTCCACGTGGTGAATTTCGGAAAACGGGGGGCGCTGTCGGACGACGGATTAGAGTCGCTCTCGGGAATGCCGCATCTTGAAATGCTCGATCTGGGGGTCACCGATAAGCCGACCTTGGGGATCACCGACAGCGGGTTGAAAAGACTCGCCGCTCTCAAGGGGCTGAAGTCACTCGTCATTTCCCACAACGGGATCACGTCGGCGGGAATGAAATCGCTCACGTCATTGAGACATCTGGAACAGCTCGATCTGTCGCAAACTCACGTCGACGACAAAGGTCTCGAATCGCTCGCGGAACTGAAGTCGCTGAAGTCACTGAGACTGCGAAAAACGGCAGTCACGGGATCGGGGCTGGAGCATCTGGCGGGATGCGTTCAGCTTCAGAAATTGATTCTCTCGGATATCGCGGAATTCGACCCCGATCAGCTCCGTCATCTGGTGGGGCACCCCGCACTCACGGAATTGGTTCTGTCAGGAACCCGGCTGAACGACCAAGCGGTCGGTCACCTCCCGGGCTGTGAGATCGAAGCGGTCACACTGTTCCAGAAATAGCGGTTACTCGCCCGACAGAGTGGGGGATTCATCCAAGGGTGCCGGGATGGTCGTCGGAAGAGTTTCCGACGCTGGCTGAGGCACGCTCTCGGGCGTGACAGGGTGGACTTCCACGGCTTCAACTGTGGCTGAGGCGTCTGGGGCTGGTTTTTGTGAGGGACCAGGAGTGGGAACTTCATCGGAATTTTGAACAGGCGATTCAGTCGCCTGCGGCACGACCACCGGGGTCGCCGGACTTCGTCCTGCCCCGGTTCGACGGCCTGCGGGAATCAGTCGGTCAAGAATTCCATTGACGAATTGAGGCGATTGCGCCGACCCGAATTTGCGGGCGAGTTCAATCGCCTCATCAATGACGACTCGCGGGGGCGTTTCGGTTCTTAACAGCTCAAAAGCGCCAATCCGCAGAACATTGCGGTCCGTAGGGGCCATGCGTCGCAAGGACCAGTTCGCCGCCACTTTCTCGATGCTCGCGTCAAGCGTCTCTTTCAGATCGAGTACACCGACGTACAGACTCCAGGCGAAACGGGACAAAGCCTCGTCCTCGAGTCGTTCCACAACCTCCTCACGCACCGTCTCCGCCGGCATGTCGGGGTTCATGTCAAATTGGTAAAGCATCTGCAGGGCCGTCTCTCGTGCCCGCGTACGCCGCGACGCCATCTGTGTCTCCTTCCCTCCGCCGCGACGGAGGACTTGTGTTGCGTTGGCCAGCCGACTCAATCGTCCAGCCGCGACAGCAGGCTGACCATTTCAATGGCCGCCAATGCCGCCTCGTGCCCCTTGTTTCCCGCTTTCCCCCCTGCCCGGTCGAGCGCCTGCTCCATCGTTCCACACGTGAGAACTCCAAACGTCACGGGGATTCGCGAGTCCAGCGCCGCCCGCTGCAAGCCAGCGGCGACCTGATGATTGATGTATTCGTGGTGGGTCGTCTGCCCCTGAATCACCGCCCCCAGACAAATCACCGCGACGTACTTTCCCGATCGCGCCAGGCGATCGGCCGCCAAGGGCAATTCAAACGAACCGGGCACCCAGGCGACCGTGACCTGTTCCAGGTCTCCCCCGTGGCGGCGCAACGTATCCAGCGCGCCCTCCAGCAGACGGCGCGTCACCAGGTCGTTGAACCGGGCCACCACGATCGCGTACCGACCCGGCCCCGCCAGCAAGTCCCCTTCGACAATCTTCATCGTGTCTCTCTCAACCGAGGTTCATGCTCTGCAGGAATTCGGAATTCGTTTTGCTGCGGCGCATCCGGTTCACCATCAGTTCCATCGCGTCGACCGGGGTCATGTCGTTCAGAATCCTTCGCAGGATCCAGACCCTGCGCAGTTCTTCCTCTCCCATCAGCAGCTCTTCGCGACGGGTTCCCGACTTGTTCACGTCAATCGCCGGCCAGATGCGCTTCTCCACCATCCGCCGGTCGAGATGCAGTTCGGTGTTGCCGGTCCCCTTGAACTCTTCAAAAATCACTTCATCCATGCGGCTGCCGGTGTCGACGAGCGCGGTGGCGATAATCGTCAGGCTCCCCCCCTCTTCCACATTGCGGGCCGCCCCGAAAAACCGTTTGGGATGCTGCAGCGCATTGGCGTCGACCCCTCCCGAGAGAATCTTGCCCGAGTTGGGAACTTCGGTATTCCAGGCCCGGGCCAGACGGGTGATCGAATCGAGAAAAATCACGACGTCGTGGCCGTACTCGACCATCCGTTTCGCTTTTTCGATCACCATTTCCGACACTTGAATGTGCCGGCTGGAGGGTTCGTCAAACGTGCTGCTGATCACCTCGCAATTGTGCCCCTTGACGTGCCGTTCCATTTCGGTCACCTCTTCGGGGCGTTCGTCGATCAGTAACATGATCACGTACGCGTCGGGGTGATTTTTCAGCACCGCCTTGGCGAGCTGCTGCAGCAGAATGGTCTTGCCCGCACGCGGTGGAGAGACGATCAATCCCCGCTGACCCATTCCAATCGGCGCGATCATGTCGACCACCCGCGTGGCGAACAGCTCTGGCCCCGCTTCGAGCCGCAGACGTCGCGTTGGATGCAGTGGGGTCAGTTCGTCGTACGGAACCTTTTCTGGCAGCAGATTCGGATCTTGCCCGTTGATCGCCTCAACCCGCAGCAGGGCGAAGTAGCGTTCGCTCTCTTTGGGGGGACGGATCTGGCCGGCGACCGTCGTGCCGGTTTTCAGCCCGAACCGCCGGATCTGGCTGGGCGAGACATAGATATCGTCCGGGCACGGAAGATAGTGGTAATCGGGGCTGCGCAGAAACCCGAAGCCGTCGGGCAGAATCTCCAGAGTCCCCTCGCCAAACATCAACCCATTGAGCTTCGTGCGCTCTTTGAGGATGCGGAAGATCAGATCCTGTTTTTTGAGGCCAGTGTAGTCAACCAGCCCTTCTTTCCGCGCGGAAGCGAGCAACTGCTGCATCGTCATGCGCTGCAGCTCGGCGATATGCGTGTCGCCCCGCTTGATTTCGTCGTACTTCTGGTCGGTCGAGCGGGGGGGGAGGATGTCGACGTCTTCTTCTTCGTCGTTCATGGGTGGATCTCGTCCAAATATCGTTCCAGTTCATCCACCGCGTGGCCTTGTTCCGAATTGTCGACCACCAGGTTGGCTGCGGCGAGTTTGGCCTCCAGCGTCCACTGACTCGCCTCCCTGCGATCCAGCTCCGCCGCCGACCAGCCACGATTCTTCAGCACCCGTTTCAACCGCGTCTCTCTCGGACAATCGACGTACACAACATGGTCACACAGCGTGTGCCAGCCCGCTTCAAGCAACAGGGGCGCGTCGACCAGAATCGCGGCGAGATCTTTGCGCCGACGCGATTGTTCGATTCGTCGATCCACTTCCGCGGTGATTCGGGGATGCACGATGGACTCCAAGACCGACCTCCCGGCCTGAGCCGCGGTGTCGGTTCCAAAAACTCGGTCACTCATTTTCGGGCGGTCGATCTCTCCGTCGGTGTCAAAGACTCCCTCCCCGAAAAATCGGCGGATTTCGTCTTTCACCTCGGACGATTTCAAGGCGTCGTGGCCAATCTGGTCGGCGACGATGACCTCCACGGGCCGCCGCGCGGCGAGGCCACGGGTGACAAAACTCTTGCCTGAACCGACTCCGCCGATCAGGCCGATGACTGGAACTTCTCGCAAAGCGCCCACCATCCGCAGGAAATCCCAATGAGGATGCAGGTGAGACAGGTTGTGTTGGTTGATTGGCAGCGGGCCGGCGGCTTCCGAAAGGAACGACGGCCAATTCGACAGGAATTCACGAAGGGACCGAATCCGAGAATCTTCAGGGAGCCGGCCGACTGAGAAATGACGAACGCGGGATGGCGGGGAGTAGAGGAAACCGATGTTGGTAGGCTAATCATGCCGCGCGGGGACAAGTTTCGCAAGCCTCGCCCCGGCAAAACGGTTCGCTCGGCACCGTGGGATCACGTTCACGGAACTCCATCACGACGCTCCACCGCAACGGCGGCTTTGTGAAACCCGGCATCCCATTTGCTCGAATCCTCAGTAGCATCTGCAAATTTGGCAGTCCGCCGCGATTTTCGCGATCCCGCGACTCACCGCGACCGATTGTCAATTTGGCAGAGATTCACGTCACGTATACAATGATCCTCGCGGCGAATTGATCCGGTCCCTCAGTGGGGGGTGTGCGATGAAAGAGTTCGTGGAACCGCTCGGAAAGCGGATTGTCATTCGGAAAGACGAAAGTCGGCAGACGACCCGAGGTGGGATCGTGTTGCCCGACAAGGCGGAAATTCCCACGATCACCGGTCGCGTGGTGGAGGTCAGCGCCCAGATCGAGCGCGACGAAGACTTCCCCATTCAAAAGTACGACAAGGTTCTCTTCCACCCGAAGAATGCCATACCGGTCGACTTCGAGCCCGACAACCTGCTGTACGTCGTGCCGATCGAAGATGTCGTCGCGGTCTTTCGACGGGTGAAGGTGGTCCCTCGGGCGGTGGAGACGGCTGACGGGGAAGAAGGGATCGAGGAGTGACGCTCGAAGCCGTTCGCGGTCAGATCAGCTCCGCGATCGGTGTGCCCTCACTCAGCACCGGGACCGGTCGACCCGCATGGTCCAGAAAGGCGATGTGCCGGTCGATCCCCAAGTGGCGATAGATTGTCGCCAGAATATCCTTCGGGGTCAGGGGGCGTTCTGTGGGAAACTCGGCTTTCGAGTTCGTCGCCCCCACGACCTGTCCCGTTTTCAAACCGCCACCAGCCAGTAGAACGGACTGGGCGTCGGGCCAGTGGTCGCGACCTGTTCCGTTGACGTTGTGACTAAGCCGGGGGGTTCGACCGAATTCACCGAAGACCGCGACCATGATGCGTTGATCGCTGCCACGGCTGTAAATGTCTTCGAGTAGTGCGGACAGCGCTTGGTCGAGATAGGGGAGGCGGTTTCGCATGTACTGAGCGAAGTGGCCGGGGCGTCCCGCGTTCTGGATGTGGTCGTCCCAGTTCGTGAACTCCGGCCCCGACTTCGCCGCATCGATGTAGACCGTCACTACGCTGGTTCCCGCCTCGCACAAACGACGCGCCAGCAGGCACGACTGCCCCCAGTGAGTGCGTCCGTAACGATCGCGCAGCTCGTGGGGCTCCTGCGAGAGGTCGAACGCGTCGGCGACCTGGGGACCAGTGAGCATCGACACAGCCAGTTCGCGGAATTTGTCGGTTCCTTCAAAGCTGCCGCGCTGGTCGAGATTTCCTTTCAACCGGTCAAACTGTCGGATCAAGCCAGCACGGTCGTCAAGGCCACGCCCCTCGTTACCTGCGGCAATGCGCATCGTCGGCGGCTTGAAGTTCTCTGCCGCCGGATCGCCAACCCCCAGCGGTCCGTGGTGCAGTCCCAGATAAGCCGGCCGAACCATGTAAAGTTGCTGGGGGATCGCCACGTAGCGCGGGAGGGCGGCAGGATGTGGTCCCAAGAGTCGACTCGCGACCGACCCCAGATCGGGATGTTCACTTTTGGACAGCGACGCCGGGTCGGGACGTACCGGCGTCTTGCCGGTCAAGACTTCAATGCCACCGTCGCGAACATTGGTGGAGATTGGTTCGAAAACACTGCGATATTCGATCGGTGCCTTGGGCTTCAGGTCATAGGTTTCCAGTTGCGAAGGACCACCATGCAGGTACAGCACAATGACCGACGTCTCGCGGTGCGATTCGCCTGCCAGCGCCCGAGCGGCCAAGACGTCTGCCAGCGTCAGTCCCCCAGCCGCCAGTAAGCCTGCCTGGAGAAACTCTCGACGACGTACCGGACCGGGGCACGGCACGTTGTGGATTGGTTGTCGCATGGTTGTGTGTCGATCGGAAGGGAAGCCCGCAGACGAATGTATCAGTCCCCGCCGATGTTTGCGAGAGGTTTTCAATTGCACTTGGAATTGAATCCTCCCGGGACCGACTGATCTTGCACTCCCCTTCCCAGTTTGTCTAAAACCCGCCCCTGGAAAGGACTCCCTTGATGAGCGTGCATACACTACAGGATCTGGCGGACCGCGTGAACGGGCGAATTCTGGGGGATTCCTCCCTGGAAATTCGGGGGGCCAGTTCATTGGCAAACGCGGGGCCACATGACATCACGTTCGCCGTCGATGAAAAGAACCTCAAGCGACTCAAAAAAGACGCCCGCCCCGGCGCGTGTGTCATTCCGGAAAAGCTCGCTACGTCTGCCAGTGTCGAGGGGCTGCCATTCCCCTTGGTGGCTGTCGCCGACGCTCTGGATGCGTTCTTGCTGATTCTGCGGGAGTTCAGGCCACAACCTCCCCGATCGACAATCGGAGTCTCGCCAGCCGCGCATGTCGCCCAGACAGCCCATGTCGGGACAGACACAAACATCTATCCCGGTGTTTATATCGACGCAGGGGCTCAAGTTGGTTCCCACTGTGATCTGTACCCCGGTGTGTATGTTGGGCCGGGATGCAAGATCGGCGACAATTGTGTCCTCCACCCCAATGTGGTTCTCTA
>JAPLOC010000938.1:0-5929 GCA_026692825.1 Planctomycetota bacterium
CGGGATCGGGCAAGACCACGCGGGTCGCGCCTGCGATTTTGAACAGCGGTCTGGCGGATCTCGAGGGACGCGGTGGTAACAACCGCGGGCAGGTGATTCTGCTGGAACCGCGACGCGTCGCCGCCCGGGCGGCCGCTCGGCGAATCGCCTTCGAACGGGGCTCCAGCCTCGGTGGCGAGGTCGGTTACCAGGTGCGGTTTGACTCCCGTATCAGTCGTGAGACGCGCATTCGCATTGTGACCGATGGAATTCTGCTGCGGATGTTGCAGGACGATCCCTATCTCGAACAGGTCGCCGCCGTCGTTTTCGATGAATTCCATGAACGGGGCCTCAACGTCGATCTCACACTGGGAATGGTTCGGCGGATTCAACAGACTGTGCGTCCCGATCTCAAAATCGTGGTGATGTCGGCGACGCTGGCGGCGCAACCGATCGCGAATTATCTGGGGAACGCCCCCATTGTCGCTGCCGAGGGGAGCCTGTACCCGGTCGAGGTCGAGTACATCGGCAAACCGGGACAGCCACTGTCGTTGTTCACCGCCGAGGGAGATGACCTGCTGCAGCGCGCGGTCCAGCGGGCCGTGCGCGAGACAACCGGGAGCATTCTGGTCTTCCTGCCGGGGGTGGGGGAGATTCGCCGTGCCGAGCGGGCGCTCGGCACGTATGCCGATCAGGCGGGACTCGTTGTCTTTCCCCTGTTCGGCGACCTTCCCCCCGAACAGCAGGACCGGGTGCTGGCACCGCACGCGCAGCGCAAACTGATTCTCGCGACGAATGTCGCGGAGACCTCGTTGACCATCGACGGCGTGACCGCGGTGGTGGACACGGGATTGTCGCGCGTGATGCGGTTCGATGAACATGTCGGCATGGATCATCTCGATTTGGGCAAGATCTCGCGGGCGTCGGCCGACCAGCGGCTGGGGCGGGCGGGCCGAACAGGTCCCGGGCGCTGCTATCGGCTCTGGCATGAACGCGATCATCGCAGTCTCCCTGAATTCGAGACCCCCGAGGTATTGCGTGTGGATCTCGCGGGACCGGTCCTGCAACTGCGTTGTTTTGGCGAGAGTGACGTCGCAGCATTTCCCTGGTTCGAAGCGCCGAAGGCAACCGCGATCGAGTCGGCGGAGCGGTTACTCGATCGACTCGGGGCGATGCGACAGGGCGAGGTCACTCCATTAGGGCACCGTATGGTGCGGCTGCCAGTCCATCCGCGTGTCGCCCGGCTGCTGCTTGAGGGGAAAAAACTGGGTTCACCTCGCGGGGCGGCGCTTGTCGCCGCGATGCTCTCGGAACGCGACCCCATGCGGTCCGGTCCGCCTCAACACGGTTCCCGTAAACTGCGTCTGCGCTCGGGAGTCACCGAGTCCGACTTGGCCGACCGGGTGCAGGCGTTGATTCAATTCGCCGCGACGGGTTCGGAAACAACCGAGTTTGGCACGCTGCATGGCGGAGGCGCGCGGTTCATTTTGCAGGCGGCGAATCAACTGTTGCAACTGCTCGACGACGATCGAGGAGGTGAACCGGGATCTCGCGACGTCGAGGAGACGGAAGAGGCGTTGCAGCGGGCGATACTGGCGGCATATCCCGATCGTGTGGCGATTCGCCGGGCCTCCAGTCTGGAACGGGGCGTTATGGTTGGGGGACGGGGCGTGCGGCTCCATCACGATTCCAAAGTGGTCGAGGCACCGCTGTTCGTCTGTGTGAACGTCGATGCCGGAGCGACCGAGACCATTGTGCGAATGGCGTCGGCGATTCGTCCGGAGTGGCTTGACGCCGACCGGCTCGTCACACGGGAAGAAGTGGTGTTTGATGAGCGCAGCGGCAAGGTCGTGGCGGTGCGTAAAGAACTGTGGGACGACCTGGTTCTCGACGAAGTGACCCTGGGGCACGTGTCGAACGAGCGCATGGCTGAAGCGCTGGCGAAGGCGGCCGGCGACAATGTCGCGAAAGTCTTTCCACGCGATGGCGATGTCGCCGACTATGTCGCCCGGGTTCGCTCGTTGCGTGACTGGATGCCCGAACTGGAGTTGCCCGCACTCGACGACGAGCAACTGAAATCGCTGTTGCCGGCGATTTGCCAGAATTGCCGCAGCCTGGACGAGGTCAAAAAAGCGAACTGGATGCCGTGGGTGAAATCGTTATTGACCGCCGCTCAACAGCAGTCTATTGAGCGGGAAGCCCCCGAGCGGATCACCGTTCCGACGGGGAACAAAGTGACGGTGCAATATGCCGCCGGCAAGCGGCCGGTGCTGGCAGTGCGGATTCAGGAACTTTTCGGCCTGGCGGAAACACCCCGTATCGCCGGCGGGAGGGTTCCGCTGCTGATGCACCTGCTGGCCCCCAACATGCGGCCGCAACAGGTCACGGACGACTTGAAGAGTTTTTGGAACAACACCTATCAGCAGGTGCGCAAAGATTTGCGGGCACGGTATCCGAAACACTCGTGGCCGGAAGATCCGTGGAACGCCCCGCCCGAGAGCCGGCCGAGACGGAAGGGGTGAAGTCCCGGTCAAAATCAGTTGACTTCAAACCAAAAGGCCAACCTGCGAACGTTTCAGTCGGCTGTTTCGGTTTTGTTCCCGCCGATACGGACTACGGAGATTCTAGCCATCGGCACACCGTGCGGGTATCATTCGACTTCGCAGAACTGTCGAGTCAATTCAGTGAATTGAATTCGGTGATCTGTAAGTTGAGGAGTGGGGAGAAGTCCCCCGAACAGGCCGGATGGCGAAACAGGCAGACGCACGGGACTTAAAATCCCGTATCCAGAAATGGGTGTGCGGGTTCGATCCCCGCTCCGGCCACTTGATTGGAATGCGGTTCGAGACACTGTGGACTTTTCCATGATCCTCCGCTCGCGGATCTGCGCGCTGTTGCTTGTCACTTTGTTCCCGGTCGCTGCGCGGGCAGGTGATGTTGTCGTCGCGGACTTCGAATCCGGAACCTACGCGGGCTGGACGGTCGACGGTGAGGCGTTTGGAAAAACGCCCGCGAACGCCCATCAACTGCGGGTGACTGGATACCGTGGCCGCCGATTGGTGAATTCGTTTGGCTCGGGGGATCCCGCCACCGGAGAACTGACTTCGCCTGAGTTCGAAATCAGCCATGATTTCCTGGCGTTTTTGATTGGTGGCGGCCGGCATCCGGGAGAGACGGGAATCGAAATGCTGGTCGAAGGCCAGTCGGTTCGATCAGCGACCGGTGCCGACTCGGGTCAGTTGCGGTGGGAGTCGTGGGATGTCACTGAGCTGCGGGGAAAGCCGGCTCGCGTACGAATCTACGATCGGGCGACTGGCGGTTGGGGGCATATCAATGTCGATCACATTTTGTTGACCGATGCCGCCAAGAGTGGCTCGGGCTCCTGGCGGCTCGATGAATACCGGCGTTCGCCCGATTACTACCGCGAGGAATTTCGGCCGGCGTACCACTTCACCCCCGAACTCAACTGGATGAACGACCCGAACGGCCTGGTCTACCTGGATGGGGAATATCACTTGTTTTACCAGCACAATCCCCTGGGAAACGAATGGGGACACATGAGCTGGGGACACGCGGTCAGTAAAGATCTGCTCCACTGGGAGCATCTCCCCATCGCGCTCCGCGATGAATATGGCGTGATGATGTTCTCGGGAAGCGCGGTAGTCGATCGGCGGAACACCAGCGGGTTCGGCAAGCTGGGGAGACCGCTGGTCGCGATTTACACCGGTCATGGCCACGACCGTCAGACTCAAGACCTGGCATACAGCAACGATCGGGGACGCACCTGGACGAAATACGCGGGGAATCCGGTTCTCGACCTGAATGAACGCGATTTTCGCGATCCCAAAGTCTTCTGGCACGAACCGACCAAACGCTGGGTCATGGTGGTTTCACTCGCCGTCCAGAAACGGGTGCAGTTTTACGGATCGCGGGATCTGAAAGCGTGGACGCTGCTCGGCGGCTTCGGACCGGCCGGCGCTCCCAACAAGCCGAACTGGGAATGTCCGGATCTGTTCGAACTGCCAATCGAAGGGGAACCGGGGAAGACTCGCTGGGTTCTGGAGGTCGACATGGGGAATGGAGCGGTCGCCGGTGGGTCGGGGGGAGAGTATTTCACCGGCGTGTTTGACGGCAAACAGTTCACCGCTGATTCGCTCGAGTCGCAATGGGTCGATTTCGGTCGCGACTTTTACGCGCCCGTGTCGTGGTCGGACATACCGGCCGAAGACGGTCGCCGACTGTGGATCGGGTGGATGAACAACTGGGAGACGTGTCTCAATCCGACCAGTCCGTGGCGGAGCGCGATGTCGATTCCCCGCGAATTGACATTGCGGCGGATTGACGGCACCTTGCGACTCTGTCAGCAACCGGTACGGGAACTGCAATCGCTGCGCGACAAACGGCTCGACATTTCCAATCGGCGGCTCTCGAAAAAACCGTTGACGCTCGATCTTGAAGGGCAACAGGTCGAGCTGATCCTGGAGGTCGACTTGCAAACCGCGAAAGAGTTTGGCGTGCGCGTCCTCAAAGGGGAAGACGAACAGACAACGATCGCGTACGACGCGGAACAGAAAACGATCTCGGTCGATCGGACGCGGTCGGGCATTGTCGATTTTCATCCCGCCTTTTCCGGTCGACACTCGGGGCCATTATCGCCAGACGACGACAACACGATTCGACTGCGGATTTTGGTCGATGCCTGTTCGGTTGAGGTGTTTGGCAATGACGGCGAAACCGTGATCACCGATCTGGTGTTTCCCAAACCGAGCAGCACGGGGATTGAGCTGTTCGCCACTGGCGGAGAGTGCCGGGTGATTTCCTGTCAGGCACATACACTGCGGTCTGTGTGGCCGGTACGGGCAGAAGCGGCGATCGCAGAGTGAACTCTTCGACGGGCATCCACTTGGTGGATGCGTTGTTTCAATCTGTTTCTCGGCTTGCCAAGCCCTGGAAATACATCATCAAAACAACTCTCGAATCGGCTCACTCTGTTCCAGCGTCCGCGCGATTTCGCGGGGGACGCCCGGTTGCAGGCGCAGTCGGCCGACGTCGAATAACGCATGGACCACTGTCGCCATCAACTGATCGAGAGTGACGGCAGTCGACGCCGGGACGTCGGCCTTGGGGGCCGATCGGCCGATGACCTGTCCCATCTTCAGGCCACCGCCGGCGAATGCCAGCGTGCTGAGACCGGGCCAGTGGTCTCGTCCCCCCTGCTTGTTCACCTTGGGCGTTCGGCCGAAATCTCCTGTGATAACGAGCAGGACATCGTCCGCCATTCCCCGTACCGCCAGGTCGTCGAGAAACGCCGACACGGCATGATCGACCGGTCGCCCCAGCATCTCCATTCCGGTGACAATTCCCGGATTGTTGCCGTCGGCGTGCATGTCCCATCCGGGATTTTGGATGGTGATGAACGCGCAGCCCGCTTCGCACAATCGACGGGCCAACAGCAACTGCCGACCGAGTGTCGACGGGCGGAACTTTTTGTGGCCCGTTGAGAAGTGCGACGTGTCGTACCGGGCGATCAACGCGGGATCTTCGTTCGCCAGTTCAAACGCCTGCCGTCCGTTTCCCAGGATCAGCTCGAACGCCTGCTGCTCAAATTTATCCAGCCCGGCGATAATGCCTCGCGCATCGGTGTCACGCTTCAGGCGATCCAATGAAAGTCGCAACGAACGCCGATCGTCAAGACGTTCCAGGGGAATGCGCAACTCCAGACTGCCGTTGAGTTCCCCTTTTCCTTCGGGACGAAACGGCGCGTAGGCCGGCCCCAGGGTTCCCGGTCCGTCTGCCGAGAGCATCCGCTGTTTTTCATTGGAATACTGTGGATCGACCTCGTCGGCGGCGAGGTGAACGTGCGTGGGCATGCCGGTGACGGGGTGGGTCGATCCCCGCAATCGCGAGACGACCGCCCCCAACGAGCTGCCCGTCCGCTGCCCGGCCTGGA
>JAPLOC010000938.1:5953-10038 GCA_026692825.1 Planctomycetota bacterium
CCTGGAACACCTGTTCAATCGCCTTCACATGGTCGCCGGTTTTGTGGGCGAACGACCGGACGACTGCCAGGCGGTCGGCCCGTTGTGCCAGCCCGGGAAACGTCCCCCCCAGCTCGATCCCGGGGACACTTGTGGCCAGCGAGCCGGTCTGGCTGCGAACTTCGGCTGCCGCAGTCGGCTTGGGGTCAAACGTCTCGATGTGACTCGGCCCTCCCGAGCAAAACAAAAAGACAATCGACTTGCCCGGGAGCGCGATCCCTGCTTCGGCGGCCTGGGCTTTGACCGCCAGCCAGTCAGCGAGCCGCAGGCCACCCAATCCCAGCAAACCCGCCTGCAAGCACGCCCGGCGGGAGAAGCGATTGCAATCCGTCGATGTCGAACGAGAGTTCAGCGACAGCATGCCGGCACCGGGGCGGAAGGGGGGAAACCACAGACGCCACCATTCTGTCGCATGGCAAAGCATCAGGCAATGAGCACAAGGGTCGACGGTTCGGGAATCGAAGCGATCGCGACACCGGCGATGTAGGAATGACCCAATGTCGTCGGGTGCAGGTCGTCCCAAAACAGGTAGCCGGCCCCCGTGAAATTCGAATCCGCCAATGAACTGTGTGTGATGTCCGTGAACCCATAGGCCAGAGGATTGGACGCGACGTTTTGAAACAGTTGATAGATGTTCGGACGGTAGATCGTGATCGGCAGCAGGGTGTCGAGCAGGTCGAGTTTCTGCTTGAGAAGCTGGTTGTGTTCGATCGTGAGTTGATCGAGCGCGGCGCGCTGCAACGGGTTCAGGTTCGAGATCGAGGCGGGGGTTTCGCCGAGCGGGGCGAGATTCATCACCATAAACTGGGTGGCACCGGCGGACGCGAGCGCCTGGACGGACGCCGCGATGTTCGTGGTTGGAATGTTGGGGTCCGTCTGCCCATCACCGATGTAGTCATTGGAACCGGCCCAGATCACGTACAACGCATTCGGGTCGGCGACACCCAAAGTGCTGGAAAGGTACCCCCCGACCTGAGTCTGCACATTGGGAATCAACCCCAGTACGAGCCCCGATCCGCTGCGGGCGGCTCCAAACGCGTAGTTGTTCCCACCCGCCAGAACCGGAATCGCCGGCCCAGCACCGGTTGCGGCGGAAAACTGGTCGAGCCAGTTGGGGCCGTTGGAAAATCGACCGGCGAAATACGGGGGCGAAGGAGGAACGGTCATCCCCGATCCCAAGAAGACGTTACCGGTGTCGGTCGTGCTGTCACCGAAGGCGATGATGCTGGAAAACGGGCCGGCCTGCGCGGTGGCTCCATTGCAAATAGCGAACAGACACAACACCACAGAACTGACACGGACGAACATCCTGATTCCTTCTTGAGAATCCGCGTGTTGAAGCACCCGAACCGGCGAAACGGCCCGCCGATGGGTGGCACATCTCCTTGTGCTGCGGAAACCTAATCGCTTTGCCGGAAATTGTCCATTGCCATTTACTTCGACTTGTTCATTCCAATGTCACGTCGTCGAAATCACATCATCGAACCCGACGCCACTAATTCTGTTGGCGTTCAGTCGTGGTCGTCATAAATGTCCGCCCGCGAAAAATCTTCCGGCAGACTGCGGCCGTCAAAGGAGAGTTCCGAGAGGAGTCCCTCGAGTTGGTCCAGTGTCAACCCTGACCGGAACTCACCGTTCCCGGGCGGGAACAACAGTTTCAGGTAGTCAGCCGGCGTCAGGCCGTTCGCCGCTGCCAGTGAAGTCAATTGTTCAGCAGTTCGATCATCAAGTTCTACGGTCTTCATGTGATCGCTTCGGCGTTCAAGAATGGCGACGGGAATTGTCAATCTCGATTTACTTCGCACTCCCCAACATCCGTCCCGTCCCCGCCTTTTCCCATCCGCTTAACCCGTCGGACAGGAATTTCGCGAACCCCGAGGCGCTTTCGTCAAAACCGAGTCGCTCCGAGAGAATCACTTTCTCCGGATCGGAGCCTTTTAAATCCGGGTTCGGCAGAACCACCACATAGGCAGGCAGAGTCGTGTCGCCGTACCACTCCTCTTCGAGCGCCACATTCTGCGCTAGCAGCCGGCTCCGTTCCTGCCGATCGGTGATCGCGGGAACCTGATCGCACCAGATCTGAACGCAGACGAAGTTCTTCAGAGTCTCGGTCACTTCCGCCGTCGAGAGTGGCCCCTGTTCCATCTTGCGGCAGTTCAGGCAGTTGACACCGGTGAATTCGAGGAACACCGGCTTCCCTTTTTTGCTCGCGTACTCCAGGGCTTTCTGGTAGTCGAGGGCGTAGAGAATCTCACCATGCCGCATCGACGGACCGAATTCGCTTTCGGTCGCGCTATCAAACTTCGGAGGGGCGAAGGCGGCGACAAAACCCCAGACCTTGCTGGTCGGTTTTTGAGCGGCGAACAACCCGACCGCGATGTACGCCGCCAGCCCCAGGAAACTCATCGCGGTGAAGAACCGCAGTACGCCAATCGTGTCGGTGGCCACGTCGTGCGGGAGCCGAAACAGACCGAGCAGGTACATCGCCGACACGATCGAAATCACCATCCAGGCGGACATGACCAGTTCGTAGTCGAAGATCCACGGGGTGGGATTCCAGTACAGGTCAGCGACCGAGAAGAACTTGAACGCCGCCCCGATCTCCACCAGCCCCATGATCACTTTGATGGTGTTCATCCAGCCCCCGGCGCGGGGGAGTTTTTTCAGCCAACTGGGGAAGAGCGCCAGGAAGAAGAACGGCAGCGAGAACGCGGCCGAGAACACCAGCAGGCCGAGAAACGGCCACAGGCGGTCGCCTCCCGCCGCCGCCCCGGGCAGCCCGCCGACGAAGGCGAACGTACACGTGAACGATGTGAGCGTGAAGGTGAGAGCCATGAACAGCACGCCAACATAGCCCCCGCGCGACTCCTGTCCGGAAGAGTACATCAGCAGCCAACTGGGAATTGTGATTTCGAACAACCCCAGCAGGTTCATTCCGAAGAAGATCATCACGCCGGCGATAAACAGGTTGATCCAAGGATTGTTGGCGAGCGCATTCAGCGAGGCGGCACCGAACAGTACACTCATCAAAACACCCAAAACGGTGAATGTTCCGATGATGCCGGCACAGTACACAATCGCCATCGTGACCGGACGATGATGTTCCTTCTCCGCCTGCTTCTGAAAGAAGCTGACGGTGATGGGCACCATCGGGAAGACACACGGGGTCAGAAGAGCGGCGAAACCGGCAACTCCGGCCGCCAGCAAGAACAGCGGCAACCCCTGAGCTTTGTCGATACCACGCGGCGTTGCTTTTGTGGCTCCCGCCGCTTCGCCGCGTTGACCCGCTTTGTCATCGGCTGGTTTGGGGGCCGGGGCTTCCTTGGGCGGCGGAAGCGGAGGGGCGATTTCCGGTTCGACTTCGTGCGGTCCTTCACGGGTCGCCTGGGGGGCCAGCGCATACGCAGGGGCCGAGTCGATGACGTCCTGTGCTTCCAGCATTTTCAGCGGAGTGATTTCTCCCAGTTGCGCTCCTCCCTCCACCGCCTCGTCCGGACCGACAATGGTGACTGGAATTTGAAATTGAAATCCCGCTGTCACACAGCCACGGTCGCTGCAAGCCTGCCAGGCGGCTTGTCCCTTGAGTACCAGAATGCCGGGCTGGGCGTCGTTTGGAACTTCCAGTTGACGCGAGAATTCCTGGTTCTTTTCCCACGTCCGTTCCAAAAGCGTGGGCCACTCGGCACTCGGATGTTCCTGGTAGCTTGTTGCCGCCTGAAAGACGAGTGGGGCGACTGCGTTGAGTCCGCCCATGTCGTCCAATCGAATCACCGTACGCAGAGGACCCGCCCCGTCCGCGGTCAATTCCTGGTTGAAGGCGTACACGTGCCAACCTTTGGCGATTTCTGCCGCGATCAGAACCGACAGCTTGTCACCGGGCCGAACCCGGGAATGACTGACACCGGCCCGCCAAGTTGTGGCGGCATAACGCTGATCTCGGGGACCAGTCAGTTGTTCGTAGACTTGTCCCTTCCCGGTTGCTTTCGGAAGTGTTGCAGCTTCCACTTTCCGGGAAGGCGTCGGACTCGAATTGGCTGGCAGATCTC
>JAPLOC010000938.1:10072-10535 GCA_026692825.1 Planctomycetota bacterium
TGGCGTCGCACACCTGGTAGTTGATCAACCCCTTGATGACCACCCGGTCGGCACCGGGTTTGACGCGCAGGGTCTGCTTCCACGTGACCCCACCGATGAACTTTTCGACGTCGCTCTGTAATTCGGGCGAATACTCGATCTTGGGATCATGGTCGGGTACAAACCGGGCGTCAGTCCCCTCCACGCCGATGGCCGCTTTGATGTGGACGGTCGTATCCGGACCGGCGGCGGGCTGGATCCCGTAAATCCACGCGTCGTCGGCGGTCTTCGCTTGAGCCTCCAGCTCGACCGTTCCTGCCTGTTTGCCAGCCGTCAACGTCACCTTGATGTCGGCGGGAGCCGCCTTGGTCGCCTTCCCGCGCCCCGGTTTCGTTCCCAGCACGTCCTGAAACGTTTGTGCAGGGGCAGCCATCACCAGCACGGTCGTCAGCAGGAATCCCGCAGCATGCCAGTGGGCGACTGA
>JAPLOC010000939.1 GCA_026692825.1 Planctomycetota bacterium
TCAGCCAATGCTCGAATCTGTCAATCCTCCCTGGGGTAACACCATCAACCGGAGAGCCGGATGCGGGAAAACCGCCCGTCCGGTTCGGAGGGAGGGGGGACCGAAACCAATCGGTCCTCTCTACCCCTATCTGGGGCGGCGAATTGTCTGATTTGACGCCGCGCGGAGTAGAAACACCACCAGATACTGGGCACCCTATCGGCGAATCCCCCCCCAGAAGAGTACGCCGCAGGGTGTTCGGTGGGCGTCAGGCACCGCAAGTTGGTATGACTTCCGGGGCGGATGACAAGGACCGATGGCGCAATCAATACGGTGAGGTGCGAGATGCGAAAACTCATGGCGAACCCTGAAGAACTGGAAGTTGTTCGAAAGGGTGCGAAATCGCTTGCGGAATGGTGGGAGCGGAATCGCGAAGCGCGACTGCATTTGGACGGAGCCAATCTTGAGGAAGCGGTGACAAGTCCCGTCGTTACCGAAATCCCCAAGACCCGCCCGATCGGGAACGGAACCGGCGACACACAGGCACTTCCCACCCGGTGACTGACGGTCACGCGATTACTGTTCTTCGAGATAGGCGCGCTTCAATCGGGAGAGTGTCAGACTGATTTGCGGCTTCAATCGCCGAACCTGGTCCCAATCGCCATCTTTGACTTCGTGTTCCAGTAGTTCCAGCTTTTCGCGAAGCAACTTTCCTTTCATCCGATGGTAGGGGCTGACGTCTCCCGTTCGCAGGTACACACCCACTTCGAGTTTGCGGGACCAGTCATCAAGGATCTCGATCCAGCGCAACGAATGCTCGGCTTCTTGCGGATTCGCCGACCCGAGCGCCTCTCCCTGAGCCACAAACAACTCCTCAAAAACTTCCGAAGGAGGAGGGTAGTACGCGTAACATCCCACCACGCTGAACGCGATGACTCCCAGTAGAATGACCCCTCCGACGATCGAGGGGGAGACGATCACATCAAAACGGCTGACCGTCGTTGGGGTCGCCGCAGGCCGTTCCAGCCAGGATTCCAGATCGAACCAGAGGCGCGCGACCCGTTGTCCGATCCCCAGCGCTACCAGAACCCCGAGTAGCTGCATCGATTGCAGTTCAAAGTACTGCAAGTCCCGCTGAATTCGGTCGACAGTCGCTTTCCCCAGTCCGGTCGAACCGGGATGGTAAGCCTGGCAATAACCGTCGAACGCGTGAGTATGGTCGGCGAGGTCCGCTCCCTTGGGAAATAGCGGTTTGTCGATCCCGTACGACAATCCCAACACGACGATCAGCAACAGGGCGAACCAGCCCAACGCCCGTCGAACGCCGTAAGCGCGAATCATCCAGGCGACAGTCCCCAGGTTCATGCCGGCCCCCAGCGCCAGCAGCACGAACGCGGCCCCCACGGAATTCCCGTGTTGAAACATCATTCCCAGTTCCCGCGTATGCCACGCCGATGCTGGCCATGTCGCAACTGGGAATGATGTTGCGACATCGTGGTTCATGCTGCGTTGCAGACTGCCTGGCGGAAGCACAGCGGCCAGCAGGCCGACTCCCGCGAAGCCAATCGCGATCAGCAGTGCCGAGACACCTGTGGCGTCACGCCCCATCGCGGTCGCGAGCGAGAGCAGACGACGCAGTCCGTAGGGAACCTGGGGCGGGGGAGGTTCGGGGCTTTCGGTCGCCGGAAACCACCAGTCCCAGATGGCCCCCACCAGAGAGACAACCAACAGCGAACAGAGAGCGAAGGCCAAAATGGTGAACGGTTCGGAAAGCGTCAGGCCATAGAGCAGCGACAGGGGATTGAACAGCGGGGCTGCCAGCGCGAATGCCAGAATCGTCCCGCCAGGCAAGCCGGCTCGACGCATCTCCCGAACCACGGGAAGAACACCCAACGAACAGACGGGGAGCAACATGCCCATCAGCCAGCCCAGCACCAGCCCCTTCCAGCCCCCGCCTCCAAACAGCCGACGGGTGTTCTCCTGCCCCAGAAGCCGGCGAAAAATCGCGGCGACGAACAGTCCACACAAGATGAACGGCGCAGACTGAAGGAGGGCCTGCCCACACCTCAGCACGACACTCCAAAAAACCGGTTCGGACATTGTCGGATGGAACCTCAGGGAGTGGAATCTTTAGGGGAATCAACGGGGTATGTCATAAGCCTTCAGGGTATCCAAAGACTCAACCATTGGAAGCAGTGCCGCCAATAACTCGGAGGTGGAAACCTTGGGCCGCGATTCCAACCGGAGATATTCCTTGAGCAGCCGTTGCGAGATTTCGTTGACCTGATCCCACTGCGGCTTTCGCATGTCGCTGTCGCCGGCCAGTTCGGGGAGCCACTCAATGATCTCTCGCAATTCGGTCGACTGTCGTCGCAACTCGGGGTCGTCCCCCACAGACTGACCCACGGTGACTCGGGTCAGTCGGTCGCGAATCGAATCGACCCCCGCGGAAAAACTGGCCGGTCGATGTGGCGGGACATGATATTCCAGATGGTCTTCGAACTCGGGCCCGCTTCCTTTGGTACCACAGCCCGCGACCCAGACAGCGGCCAGCAACAACCACGCGCGAAGGCCCGGAAATAGATCTCTTGTTGTTTCACGCATTCGACTTGCCTCCCCGCGATCGCAGGTCAGGAACCGGTGTTTCTCTGAGTATCTCGGCGATCACCGGCAGCGGGCTCTCGGCGTCGCAGACCAGTCGGACCGACAAAACCGGCCCGGCGACTTCCTGCACATCGTCGGGAGTCACAAAACTGCGATGGTGCGTCAGCGCACGCGCCTGGGCGGCTCGCTGCCAGATCAGCAGGCCACGGGGCGACACCCCCAACGAGATCCGCGGATGGCTGCGCGTCGCCTCGGCGAGCCGCACCAGGTACTCCCGCACAGCCGGAACGACCTCCAGACGCGCGACCAGATGCTGAACCTTGAGCAGCTCCAGGGGGGTCAAGACCGGTTCGCGTTCGACAGCGGGACAATCATCGGCGAGAATCGCGTCGGCGAGCATGTTCAATTCGTCATCCCGTGCGGGATACCCGATGCTGAGCTTCATCGCGAACCGATCAAGCTGCGCCTCGGGGAGCGGGTAGGTGCCGTGCTGTTCGGTCGGGTTCTGCGTGGCGATCACGAAGAATTCCTGCGACAGCGGATGTCGGACCGTGTCGACGGTCACCTGGCGCTCGGCCATCGCCTCGAGCAGCGCGCTTTGGGTTCGCGGCGTGGCGCGATTGATCTCGTCGGCGAGCAGCACATCGGAGAAGACCGGGCCGGGACGAAATTCAAACTCCTGGAGCTTCTGGTTGTACAAGTTGAAACCAGTCACATCACTCGGAAGCAGGTCGGGGGTACACTGAATACGGGCGAAACGTCCGCCGACCGCGCCGGCGAGCGCTTTGGCGAGTGTGGTTTTGCCCAATCCGGGGCGGTCTTCCAGCAGGAGATGTCCGTGGGCGATCAGGCAGATCACGACCGATTCGACGACATCGGCCTTTCCGCGCAGCACGCTGTTGAGTCGCTCCCGCAATGCGTCGACCGCATTCCGTGCGAACTCCATCGCCGGCTCGTGGACATTCCGGGGTGCCAAAACTTGCAAAGTCATGGGTAATTCAGCAGTGAAAAGGCGGTTGCGGTGGCCGTCCGTCGCGGGACGATCCAGCCCCACCGTGTACGGGGAGTGACGTTGGCCCAAATTCTTCGGGTGACGATTTGTGCCGCTCGCACACAGAGCGGCGCGATGGACTCAGGCACGATCGGCGGGGGGGAATTGAGCCCAAAGGCGGCCCAGTCGGAGCATTGCAGAAACTGGAGGACAAACAGTCTTTGTTCTGGGGGAATCTGGTTCAGATCGCGCAGCAACTGTCGACGCAAAGTCTCTCCCGCCCGAGCCGGCGGACCGAATCCGCGATACCGCAGATCGAGCAGTCGGAGCGTCTGCAATACGCGCTCGCGTGGATCCCGACAGGGGAATAGTTGCCAGACCAAAGTCGCCATTCGCTCGCGAATCACTCGCCTGTTTCGCCAGGCGGCCACCACGGAACACCCCACAGCGACCAGCCAGGGCCAATGTTCGCGCGACCAGTCTCGCACCCCTTTTGCCGCCATCCAGGCAATCTCCAGCAAATCGGGGGGAGTGCAGAGTTGCTCGTATCCGGGTGTCGGCTCGATTTCCAGCCAAGTGCTCGCTCCGACGTAGACCTCGGCCCAGAAGTGGAGATCGTCCGTGCGGATCGGCGTGAGGCGTTTCCGCGAATCGTAGTTCTCTGGGCTTGCGTAGAATCCGTTGACAACGCGCGTCGAATAGCCCAGCGATCGCAACATCACAGCGGCTGACGACGCGAAGAGATAGTCCGGCCCGCGCCGCGACCCCCTGAGAAAATAGTCCACCGAGTTGCCAATCTCTTCGGGAATCACGGCCGAGCGATCCACCGTGTAGTCGGCACGCAAATGGTCGACAATCGCGTCGATTTGCCGATGTCCAACGGGAATTCCGGCAGTCCATTGACGGGCCAGTTCAGCCACCGCTTGCGAACCGGGGTCGGCTCCCACCAGGCGGTATCGACTGGTCGCGACGCCGGGAACCGTGTCGATCGACTGCCGGCGGCGTCGGCTCAGTGGCTTCGACTGCAGATGAATCACCAGACTGGGGGGAATCTGTTCGAGGTCCATTCCCAAGACCGACTCCTGCGGCCAGTCAAAAAAGTCAGTCCGGTCGACGCGATCGATGTGTACTCCCAGAGGATGCCAGGGGGTTGGAATCCGATTGGTCTTGAGGCGATTGATTTTCAACTGATGTGAGTCCTGACCGTTCGCGAGACCCGCGGAACCCAATTGGGGGATGCGGATCCAGGGCTTGCCGCCGACCGACTCGAGGGTCATCGGCGGCCGGATCTGGGAGACCGGTTCAGGCAACCAGCGAACTCCGTCGTAGATGTCGAAAACCTCAAGTCGCAAATGGAGCGGTGTTCGGCCCGCGACGTACAACAGCGCCGGAGTCTCGCGGTCCGCGAGCGTCTCGGGACGTCGCAGCGGTTCGCGCACAGTGCTGAAATCGCGCCCCGCGTCTCCGGATTCCGCCACACGTTGCTCAGTCTCACGGGCGAGCGATCGCGGCAATGCGACCGCTTTTTGAGTCGCCTGAATCTTTGGAGGATCGCCGTACATGTCGTTGACGACGTCGTACAGACTCTGGATCTCGGAATCGAGGAATACCTGGCTTTCGACCGGGCCGAAGGACGCGGCGGTCTCGGTCGCCGGGACCAGCGCGTCGCCGTCGTTGACTCCTCCTCGGGCGTTGGGATCGAAACGACTCTCTCCCCCCGATCCCCCGAACGACCCCGACCAGGGACCCAGTGCCCTTCCGGTACCGGCCCAGGTCAGCGCGGCGACCGCGACCAGAACCGCTGGCAGTGCGACGTACGTTCGCCACGACGCGTGGCGGATTGTGCGTGTGGCGATGTGCCCGCTCAGGCCGTCCCAATAACGACCCATCAACCACCAGACGCCGGATACTACATAGACGAGTACCGCCGCGTGCCCAAGATGCTCGGAAGTCAATGAGGCGGCGAACACGACTTCGAACAGACTGAGTCCGCAGCCCAGCCACTGCAATTGCCGGTGACCCGCCAAGGCCGCGAACACCAGCACGAAATTGCGGATGATGACCAACAATTTCAATTCCAAGGGGAGTCCGTCGCCCAGCGAATCCCGTAGCAGAACTTCCACCCAAACCGCCGCGAGTGCGAACCCGGCCAATCCGAGTGCCGTCGCCTGAAACCACTCTTTGGACGGACGCCAGCGGTCAAGAACTCGCTGCGCTCCCAAGATCGCACCCAGCGCGACGCTGAGAAAAACCAGCGAGACTTGAGGTCGCCAATTCCCGTCGTGAATCGCGGCGTCCACGACCAGCGCCGCGAGCATCGCCAGCAGAACCGTCAATCGCTTCGTTGAGTCGGCACCGCGCCATTCCATTTGGTCCGGATTCCCTCCAACCGGTCGATCTGTTGGGACGTCAACGGGCGGGAGCATGACAACTCCGTTCCCATTCCCGTCGGAACCGGGTCGCGGGATTCTCGCTCAAGTGATTGTCGCCGACCTCCAGTCGAATCGCCGCATACGGTCTGGTGACGTCTGAAACTGCCTCGTTCGTCGAATCGACGGCCACAAAACGAGTCGTTTGCAAGGGACCACGCGCCACGCCAGTGGCCATGCCCCGGGGAGTGGTGCAGACGAACTGCAGCAACCCGAGCCGCGCCGGCTTCGTCGCTGCCGGACTCGGCGCGCGCCCCTCGAACGGCAGTCGCGCGAGGTGGTCCAGCAACCGTTGCCGGCCCGCCGCGCCTTCCGGCCAGACGATCCGTTCAACACCCACCAGGCATTCGACCCAGGCGTGATTCTTTCGCAGACAGTCACAGATGCTGGCCGCGACGCGAATCGTCCACTCGAGCGTCCCATCGGGTCCGGGGACGGAATGCGAATTGGGGTCCAGATCGAGTACGGCCTGTACCGCGGATTGGGCGGCGGCTTGTCGTTCACAAACGATCATTTTTCCCTGCCGGGCTGTTTGCGACCAGTGGACGCGACGCAGCGAATCTCCCTGCCGGAACAGTCGAGTTCCCATCAGATCGCCCAGATCCCCCACGCGACGGGGTGCCATCCGGTCTTGCGACTCGCGGAGGTCTGCGGAGTCCGGAATCGATTCCAGTGGGATCACCTGCGGCCAGACCAGCAACGTCGACCTGATTTCGAGGGCCCGCTCGGAATGCCACAAACCGAACGGAAACGCCGTTCGAATGCGGGCGGGCTCGCAGGGGTATTCTCCCCGTGCGTCGGGCGTAAACTCAAACCGCAACTGCGTCGTCGACCAGCCCGCGACCCGGGCCAGCGCCCACGCGGTCCGTTCCCGCCCAAACCGTCGAAACCCGCGATCAAGTGTCAGTCCCCAGACTGGCCAGGGACATTTGTTGTGAATTGTCAGCAGGACGCCGGTCGGCTCTCCCTCCGTCGCCCGGCGATGTTCAAACTCCAATTCGACGCGCAGTCCCAAGAGCGCGACCCAGGGCCAGACGACTCCCAGCAGCAGGACGACTGGCAGCGATGCCGCCAGCAGAATCGCCGAGGGGTTGACCAGCACCCCACAGACCAACGCCGCGAACGTCGCGACGACGAGCGGCACAATCGGGTGCTTCAGCCAATCAACCCAGCGATTCGCCCCAGGGCAGAAATCATGGTTGAGCCAGCCCACCAGCCGGCTGGCGAGTTGGAGCACATCAAGTCGCTTGAAGGGCATGTTCTTCTCGAATGACCGCGTGCAGACGACAATCGGAAACTATTGCATACGTTGTGCGTCAGTGATTGTAGTGCGTTAGTCTTTTGGTTGTCAATAGGCGCACGCCGCGATCGGGTTCCTGGCACAGGCGTGCCGAGAGTTCACTCCGACGGCAGTTCGCATTCTCCGTCCAGCCAGGGCTCAAAACTTGCGAGAACGGTGACGGGCAAAGGGAGCAAAGCCTGGCATCAGAGTCCTGACTGTCAAGTAGGCGAAACGACCCATGGCCGTCGGGCCAGACACCGACCGTCCCATGGATGCGGTGGAGCCTGACACAGAATCAATCCGTGGCGGACGGCAAATGTCGGCAACGCACACCGCTCGGAATTTGAAAAGCAGCAAATGTGTTCTCCAAACGATTGAATTAGAAAATCTATTGCATTACAAGTGCATTACCACAATACGGCAGGCGGTGCCTGCGTCCCATTTCTCAGTCAGGGGTGGAAAAAGGGGCAGGACTATTTCCGCGAGCGTCCCCGTGGCCTGGCCGCTGACTCCAGGCTCAGTCGAACGGTGCCGCTGCTGACCCAGCGGTCATCGCCAAACGGAAGCCCCCGCTGGATGTAGTGGCGCAAGGCACTTGGCTCGGCTTCCGACCCGGGTTTGTTCACCCTGAAGTCAAACAAAGAGACCTGACCCCTTTTGTCCGGCCGGGCGACGGCGATTTCCGCAGTCTGGCAACGCTGCCGAACGCTGAGCAGCGGACGGCTTTATCGATGTACCCTTTTAAAAAATGAAATGATCCAGCGCATCACATTGGTCGTTCCGATACATGTCCGATTTACGATCTCGCTCTCCAGAAAGATTCAGATCATGAACATCAACGTTCGTCACTCGACCGGAATCCCCAGTCTCGGTTTGGTCGAGCAAGTGGCACGTCGGCTGAGCTTCGCCCTCGAAAGGTTTTCTGATCGGGTGTCCAGTGTGCGGGTTTTCTTGCAGGATGCCAACGGACCGCGTGGGGGGCGCGACTTGACCTGTCGGGTCGTCGCGCGAATTCACGGAATCCGCGACATCATCATCAAAGACGTCGATCAGGATCTCGAGCCGTTGCTCTCCCGGATCGCCGATCGTTTGTTTTCGAATGTGGGGCGTCGTCTCAAACGGCTCCACAACGCACGTCGCCGGATCGCCTGGGATGCGAACGACTCCGTTTGGCGGCGATCGATTTCGCCAGGCTGAGCGCGGCGTCCGAGCGGATTATCGCCGTGTGGCTCGCCGTGGAACTCCGTCCGCTGCATCGGCACGCGACGCGATTTCGCCGTTCTCGGTTTCCCCGATTTGGTCGATGAGGATTTTTCGACGAATGGGGAATTGATTAATCGGGTGCGCGGCCTAGAGTTGGAGTCAGGGCACCCCTCAAAACCGGGATGGTGAGGTTGAAGCCGCTCAAACAGGATCAATCACTTCGATGAACCATCACGATGCCGACCCAGAGGAGATCGACGGCGGATCAAATCCCCGAGTCAACTCGCCGCCATTTGTGGTGGGGATTGGGGCGTCGGCCGGCGGACTCGAAGCGTTGGAGAAACTTTTCGAACGCATGCCAGCGGATACAGGAATGGTCTTTGTTGTCATTCAGCATCTGTCTCCGGACTTCAAGAGCCTGACCGACACCCTGCTGGCGCGACGGACCGCGATCCCAATTCGCCAGGCCGAAAACGGGATGCCGGTCGAACCCGACATGTGCTACCTGCTGCCCCCCAGGAAAGACATGATCTTGTCGGACGGCAGGCTGCTGCTGACCGACAAAGAGCCCGCCCCGACGGTCGCCCTGCCGATCGACAGGTTTCTGCGGTCGATCGCTCAGGATGTCGGCGAACGGGCGGTGGCGGTGATTCTGTCGGGCACCGGCAGCGACGGGTCGCGCGGGATCCGAGATGTTCACGCCGCCGGCGGACTGGTCGTTGCGCAGGCACCGGAAACCGCGAAATTCGACGGCATGCCCAAAAGTGCCGTCGCGACGGGAGCGGTCGACTTCGCACTCGCTCCCGAAGAGATTCCCGCAGCCCTGTTGCGACACGCAGAACACCCCGGACATCGCGAACCGCCGGATGGACTGGCAGACACTCCTCTCCCCGCAGGGCTCGACACCATTTTCGGACTGTTGCGGGACGCGAGTGGAATCGATTTCGCCTCTTATAAACCCGAAACTGTGCGGCGGCGCATCGAGCGGCGGTTGGGTTTGCTGAATGTGCCGAGCGTCGACGAATACGCCGACCGACTGATCGCGAATCCGGCCGAGGTGAACCGACTCTACAAGGATCTGCTGATTGGAGTGACCCGGTTTTTTCGCGATCCGGAAGCGTTTGAACTGCTTCGGCGGGAAGTGATCCCGGGGCTGGTTGGCGCTTTGGGGCGCGACGACGATTTCCGCGTCTGGGTTGCCGGGTGCGCCACGGGGGAAGAAGCGTATTCGATCGCGATGATCGTCCAGGAGTGTCTCGACGAACTTCCGCGAAACGTCGCGGTGAAGATCTTCGCGACCGATGCGCACCGGGCCTCGCTCGACATCGCCGGCGTCGGCCTGTACTCGGCGGAATGCGTCGCCGCATTGCCCCCCGACCGCCTGCACCGGTTTTTTGTTCCCCGAGGGGACGCCTTCCAGGTTTCGCCCGAGCTGCGCAAGCAGGTGGTCTTCGCGCAGCACAATCTATTGAAGGACGCGCCGTTCACCCGACTCGACCTGATTGTCTGTCGAAATCTGCTGATTTACTTTCTGCAGCCCGCCCAGAAGAAAGTGCTGTCGCTGTTCCACTTCGGACTGAAGACTGGCGGGGCGCTGTTTCTTGGACCAAGCGAGGGCCCCGGGGAAATTGCCGACGAGTTCGACACGATCAACGCTCGCTGGAAGTTCTACCGAAAACGGCGGGACGTGCGACTGCCGACGGATGTGCGGCTTCCCGCACCGATCGCGGCGAATCCGTTGGGGGGAGCCGGCACCCGGTCCGCCGGCGCGTCGGCCGCGTCCTCCGATGCGCCGATGGCCGCCGTTCTGGACATGTTGCTTGACGAATGCCTGACCCCGAGCCTGCTGGTGAACGATCGTCGCCAGGTCGTGCGAACGTTCGCCGGCGCAAGCCGCTTTTTCGACGTTCGCGACGGCTGGTTTTCGGCTGACCTGCTCGACGCGATCCGCCCGGAACTCCGCCCGGTGCTGGCGGGAGCCATTCCCCGGGCGCTGGGCGAATCGATTCCCGTGACCTTCAAGGGCTTGCCGGTCCGTCTGCCGGAAGGGGATCGCGTGATTGACGTCCGGGTGAAACCGCTGCGTTCGAAGCGCTCGAACGACTCGTACGCACTGATCACATTGACGGAGAACGGGGGGCCGAACTTGTCGGCGGCGGCCCGCGAAATCGACCTGGGAGAGGCGTCTCACGAACACCTGCTGGCGCTCGAGGCGGAACTGCGGTCGGCCCGGGAGAGTCTGCAGGCGACCATTGAAGAACTGGAGACGAGTAACGAAGAGTTGCAGGCGACGAACGAAGAACTGACCGCGTCCAACGAAGAACTCCAAAGCACCAACGAGGAGCTGCACTCGGTCAACGAAGAGCTGTACACGGTGAACGGCGAGTACCAGAAGAAGATCGAGGAGCTGACGGAACTTTCGTCCGACATGGAGAATCTGCTCGCCAGCACCGAAATACATACGATCTTCCTCGACCGCGACCTTTGCGTGCGAAAATTCACACCCAAGGTCGCCGACACCTTTCATCTGCTGCTCCACGACGTCGGCCGCCGGATCGACCATTTCACGCACACGATCGACCACCCCAATCTGCTTGAGGACCTGAGCGCGGTCCTCGCCGACGGGAATCCCATCGAGCGGCAGGTGCGGGATCGTCGAGGGAACTGGTTCCTGCTGCGGGTCTTGCCGTACCGCGCGGGACTGTCCATCAACGGTGTCGTTCTGACCCTCATCGACATTGGGCGCGTAAAGCAGGCCGAAGCCGATACCCGGCGAAAAGACGATCAACTCGCCGGCATCCTGCGAAACTCGCCGAACTGTGTGCTCATCAAGGATCTCACGGGACATTACGTTCTGGCGAATGAGGCGTTCCGAAAGCTGGTCGGGTGCGATCCGGTGGGAAAGAGGGCTCACGAACTGTTCCCGGCCGACGTCGCGGAAACGCTGATCGCACTCGACGCCGCCGTACTCGAACAACAGGCTCCGGTTGAGTCCGAAGTGGTCATCCCCCAGCCGGATGGACCGCACACCTATTTGTCGATCATGTTCCCCATCCGGAATTCGGCAGGGGAGATTACCGGACTGGGAGGGGTGCGGACCGACGTCACGCAACTCAAACAGGCCGAACGCGACGCGCGCGAGGCGGTCGCTCAGCGGGACCGGTTTCTGGCGGTCTTGTCGCACGAGTTGCGAAACCCGCTCGGACACATGGCCCGGCTGCTGGACGATCTGCTCGACGTGGCCCGGATCGCCCAGGGAAAGATCGAGGTCCGCAAGTCGGTGTTTGACTTCGGCGCCACGGTGGGAGACGTTCTGGAGGAAGTGGGCCCGGCGTTTGTTGAACGCGGGCTGAGGCTGACCGTCGTCCGTCCTGCCGGTCCGCTGATGGTTCTGGGAGATCCCGCCCGGCTGCAACAGATTCAGGTCAATCTGTTGATGAACGCGGCGAAATACACCCCCGAGGGGGGTGAGGTCAGGTACTCCCTGGGGGCCGAGGGATCTGAGGCGGTCGTCCGGGTTCGGGATACCGGGGTCGGCATGACCCCGGAGCTGCTCGCTCAGGCGTTTGATCTGTTCGTACAGGCGGACGAGACTCTGGACCGATCGAACGGCGGGATGGGGGTCGGCCTGACGTTGGTTCGGGCGATCGTCGAGCTGCACAACGGACGCGTGTCGGCGCTCAGTGACGGACCAGGGCGTGGCAGCGAATTCGTGATCCGGCTCCCGCAGGCGAGAGCCGCCCCCCAGCCGTGGCCGAACGGTCCGCCGATACGGCCGACCGAGCCGAAGCCGAATGGATTCACGAGGCCGCGGCGAGTCCTCGTGGTCGAGGATGATCCCGACATTCGGGAATCGCTCCGCGCGATTCTGACACTGGACGGGCACCAGGTGTCGACGGCTGACAATGGGGAAGCGGCTCTTGACATACTCCAGCGGGCTCCACTGCCCGATGTGGCGCTGGTCGACATTGGCATTCCGGGACTGAGCGGTTACGAACTGGCTCGCAGAATCCGGTCCGGGTGGGCCGACCGCATGCGTCTGATCGCACTCACCGGATATGGCCGACCTGGTGATCGCGAGGCCGCGTTCGAGGCGGGGTTCGATGAACACATCACCAAGCCGTTCCACCCCCGCGAACTCAATGTGCTGCTGCAGGCTCACGCACTTCCAACGGAGGGGGGAAGATGAACAAACAGCGACTCGTAAGAATTCCGACAATCGAGTCGGAATTTTCTTGACATTCAATTTTGGTGCCTGGAAAATCCTTTCGTTTACCTCTGCAGCGCGATTCTGTTCGCGCCCTCACCATTTGGGAATGGAGACCCGCCATGCTTGTTCTGTCCCGCCGCGTCGACGAGAAGATTGTCTTCCCCGCGATCGGTCTTACGGTCCACCTGCTGCGTATCAAGGGAAATGTCGTACGCATCGGAATCGACGCACCTCCCGAGCTGGTCGTACTGCGGCAAGAACTGGAGAAGTCCGGTGTTCGTCCTCAGCCAGCGGCGACCCGCTCTGGCACCCACGAGATTTGCAACCGTCTCAGCAAGATCTCCCTGGGGCTGCATCTGTTCGAGAAGCAGCGAGAGGCCGGAATGCTCGCGGCGGCCGACGAAACGCTGGCCAAAGTCTTCAGCGGTCTGGAAGCGCTCGACCGCGACGCCGTCGGAGCCCTTGTTCAGGGAGGACCGGAAAAGCGCGGCAACCGACCGGCCCGGGCTCTGCTGGTCGAAGACGACCCGAATGAGCGGGAGCTGCTGGCCGGCCTGCTTGGGATGAATGGCTGCGACTGCGCAACCGCCGCCGACGGGATTGAGGCGCTCGATTATCTCGCCTCGCACGAGCGACCCGACGTCGTGCTGCTCGACATGATGATGCCGCGGTGCGACGGTCCCTCGACCCTGCGGGCGATTCGGTCGCAACCCCGGCTCGCCGACCTCAAAGTCTTCTGCGTCAGCGGCACACCCCCACAGGATCTGGGGGTTGCGACCGGGCCGGGGGGAATCGACGGCTGGTATTCGAAGCCACTCAATCCGCGCAAGCTCTGGGATGCGATCTGCGGGAGCATTTCGGTCTCCGGCGTGAAAGTCTGATTGAACCGCCGCGGGAATTCGCACCGGACCCCTCAGGGATCGAGCCGGGTGAAGAACGCCCCAGGGACGGGGCCACCTGCGGACCAATTCTCGAACGCAGTCGAGGCATTCAAGGCGGCGTGCCTTTTCCATCCGCTGAAAGTCGCGAAATGGCAGAGTTCTTCACTCCCGAGTCGCTGGCCGCCCTGCTGACCCTGACATCGCTGGAGGTCGTGCTCGGAATCGACAACGTGGTCTTCATCGCAATTCTCGCGGGGAAGCTCCCCGTCGACCAGCGAGACAAAGCGCGGCAGTTGGGGCTGTTGCTCGCCGTCGTTTCCCGGGCGATGCTCGTGCTGGCGATCGGCTGGGTGATGCGACTCAATGAGCCCTGGTTCACGGTCTTGGAGACGCCGTTTTCCGGCAAGGACCTGATTCTCATCTTGGGGGGCTTGTTTCTACTGTTCAAGGCGACTTATGAGATTCACCGCAAGACCGAACATTCTAACCCCGACGCCGCTTCCGCAAGTCCCGGTCTCTCGCTAAACGGCGTTCTGGCCCAGATTCTGATGGTCGACGTGGTTTTTTCACTCGACTCGGTGATCACGGCGGTCGGAATGACCGAAGGATTGGAGAATCCCCTGCCGATCATGCTGGCCGCGATTTTTATCTCTGTGGCCGTCATGCTGGTCTTTTCCAAGGCGATCGTCGATTTCATCGAGCGACATCCGGCGATCAAGATTCTGGCGCTTTCGTTTCTGCTCTTGATCGGCACATTGCTGGTCGCGGAGGGATTTCACCAGAAGATCCCCAAAGGCTACGTCTACTTCGCGATGGCGTTCTCCTTGGCGGTCGATCTGCTGCAGATGCGGGCGGAGCGGCGCCGTTGAAGTGATGCATTGAAGCAAAAGGGGGCAGGGGGCGTCGGCGTAAGCCGGAGGAGGGTAGCGAATGAAAGAGTCGTGCAAGGTAAGACCTAGCCAGTCGCCTTGGCCCCGAGTGATGCGGTTCGTCGGGCAACCGTCGGGTCGAAGCGTTCACGGCGAGTCCGATGTGTCCCCCACGGGGTCAGAGACCACACGCATGGCTGGAAACTTTCCTCACGGAAGCCGAGAGACCCTGGAGACCTTTGACTTTCTGGGTTTCACTCACATCAGTGGGAAAACTCGGCGAGGAGATTTCACGATCCACCGCCACACGTCGCAGCCAACGCGACCGCCATCTTACTTGGGACACGTACTCGAAGCTCTCCAAACGCTGGCTGCCGACGCCGAAAATCCTCCATCCGTATCCGAATGTGCGGTTTGCCAGCCAACAACCGAGGTAAGAACCATATGCGGTAGTCCCGCACGTACGGGTCTGTGCAGGGGGCGGGCGGCAATGCCCGTCCCAACCGCGTCTCTCAATGATTGTCTCGGCGCGGGCGAGCTTCGTGGAGCTTGCAGAAGACCGGGTCTGGAGTTCGGCCCACACGCGGCGACAGTCCCCAGACCAACGCCGTTGGCTGGCCGCGCCGGTCGATTCGCCCCTTCCCCGCCAGTGGCGTTCCTGGGCGAACAAAGCCGAGTTGGAAGCGGAGTTGAGTGCCTTGCGCCACTGCCAACAGCGAGGACTTCCCGTTTGGCGATGACCGCTGGGTCAACAGCAGCGCCGTTCGACTGAGCCGGGAATCAGCGACCAGGCCACGGGGCCGCCCCAGGAAAGAGACCTTACCCCTTTCCCCCCCCACCCCCCCCCCCCCCACCTACAAAAGATCGGCGGCCCGACTTCGAACCTGATCAACGAGATCTTCGGCGACGTCAACTTCCTCGGAGGAATGCAACTCGGCTAGGCGGGAGTGGTCGGCCTCAACTCCCCCGCCTTATCCAGAGGCCACCTCACTCGGGAGCGTCGAATCGCTCCAAACGGCAAACGATGACAAACCCTTGCTGCCATTGGTTTGCGAATCACCCATGGCCGTGCGAGACTGAATCGTCGTTCGCGCCGAATCTGTTCCCAATACACCGGAGTTTGACATGGCGGTTGTCTTACTGGAGGAAGTGTCTGCAATTGATCCGGGCGTCGCCCAGGAGATTGGCACGTTGCGTGTTCGAAACGATGCGATGATCACCCGGATTGGATCGGCGACCGGATCGGGCGGGGAACTGGTCTTTCTCGAAGATGTGCCGGCGACCTTTGGAACCATTCGAAAAACCGTGCGCTATCGACGGCAGACTGGCGACGATGTCGTGGGCGGTCTCGCCCAGTGGTTGCGGGCCGAAGCACAGGTCGTCAAACCCAACGCCTCGATCCAGCCCGGAATGCAATTGGTTTTGGCGTCGGCGCGCCGCGCGGGTTGGGCCACCTGCGCTCCTTTCAAATCGCCCGACAAGAAGGGCGAATGGGAACGCGATAACCCCCTGGCCAGCCCCGCCGCCGGCCTCGAAGAGGTGATCGAGCGTCTCGAAGGTCTCTCCTACGACTATTGGGAGAAGTCGGACTTCCTGACGGCGGGGGTCTCGACTCCCGCCGAACCTGCTTTTGAAGATGCCAGCAACGTCTCCCGGACTGTCTGGGTGCTGGGGGCCTGCGATGATTCTTTGGCGTGCCAGGCGGCGCTGTACGCCAGCGACAGGGTGCGGCAGCTTCTGGCAT
>JAPLOC010000940.1 GCA_026692825.1 Planctomycetota bacterium
AGTGCAAACAGCACATGCGAATCGAGTTCCTGGGTGCGTTCCAATCGCGGCGGCTGATCCAGCGACCAGAACTCCAGCCGCGCGTGCCGCTTGTCGAACGAGGGGGCGTATCCCTTCTCATGCGGCGCGACCCCGCTGCGGTACGCGATGAGCTGGTTGGATGGACTCAATGCGACGGCGGCGACGGGCGATTCCGAGTCGCCGACTTCCAATTGCGTTGTGCCACTCGAGGGGTCGACGACCACCGCCACCCCCGACTCGGTCACGAGCGCGGCCCGGCGATCGTCGGCACTAAATACGATCTCTTGAACCCGCGATGCCAAGTCGACCTGGGGCCCCAGCGGCCTTCCCTCGCGCCAGTCCCAGACCCGAAGCCGCCCGGTTCGATCGAGGTTGTTCCGATACGCCATCGCATCGGATGGTCCGCCGCCGATCGCCAGCAGATTTCCGGAAGGGGACAGCGCCAGGGCGGAATGAGGAGCATTCGCGTTTCCGTCGAGAGTCCGGAGTTCGGGCCGGACCTCCGAGACGTTCCACACCCGGGCGACGTCTCCCCGCGTCACGGTGAGAAGCTGCCGTCCGTCGGGTGAAAATTGAACGACGTCGTCCCCGCGCCGGCCCGACGAGTCGATCACCCGAACTTCCCGGCTGGGAAGATCGATCAGTCGCATCTGTGTCGAACCGTCAACCACCAGTTGCTGTCCATCGGGACTCCATAGCAGGCTGCCGCCCGGCTGACTGAAGCGGATGGTCGCCTGAGAGACGTCCCACGGATCGACGACGACGACTTCCGACTGGTCGCCGGCGAACCGGTCGAGCGCCAACCGCGATTCGTCGGGCGAGAAGACGAAACGCCGGCATCGATCGCGCACGCTGGAATGGAGCGGTGTTTCGATTCCCGTCCGCAGATTCCAAGCGAAGAGGCCTCGGTTCCGGAGGTGCGCGATCACGACCGGCCTCGAATGTGGAAAATACACCGAGTCGACATTCACCTGGGTTGGAAACGGCGGCAACAACGGCATACCGGTTTCGATCTCCCAGAGTTGCAGAAAACTTGGTCCCGAGCCACGGCCTCCGGTGGGGTCGTATTCCCAGGTTGCGAACGCGCGGCCGTCGCGACTGACGTGGCTGCCCGATGTCCAGACCTCGACCTTTTCGACAGGTTTCCCCACAATCGCGCCGGAAACGACGTCGACGACGAGGATCGTGCATTCGGTCTCGTAGTAGCCGCAACAGACCAGGACTTTGCGCCGATCGGGGGTCGCTTCGAGCCACATGCCATACGACATCGGCAACGGCGTCGAGCGTCGGTTTCCGGTCTCGCAGTCGAGAAAGACCAGCGAGTCCTGGCCGACGACCGCGAGTGTGCGGCCATCGTCGACGAACTCGGCGCACCCGGCGAGCAGTCCGCGAATTCGCACGGGAGCGAACCGCATCCGGCCGGTCTGCGAGTCGAGCAGTGCGACCTCGCCCTGTGAGGCGGGATCCTCGCGGTCGCGTTGACGCAAGACCGCGACATGACGGCCGTCGGGACTGTATTGGACCAAATTGACCTGTAGCGGGCTCTCCAGCGGCTCGCCGGTCGCGATCCCGGAATCGGTGTCGACAAGTTGAAGTTGGGTCGAGCCCCAGGTCGCCACCTGCCCGCCATCGGGAGAATACCGCGCGGCCACCAGCGGGAATTCCCCCCCGAAGACCATGGCCAGTCGCGGGATCTGTTGCGAGATCGTCCCGATCCTCCGACGGTTCATCTCCTCGCGTCCCGGATTCCCTTCCGATTGCGCGAGGCCGCGGGCGTACCACGACAACGCCCTGCGGGGGGCGTCGAGTTCGACAGCGAAGTGTCCATTGGCAGTCGTCAGTCGCACAAGTTCATCACGGTATTGCATGGTGCTTTCCTCGGCCCGACCTTGTTCCAACACGGCAATCCGCCACTGCGAAACGACCCCGGCCATCCCCAGAACCATCGTCAGGGCGAGCAGGCCGGTCAGTGCGGCGGGAAGTGGATTCCGCTGGCACCAGCGCCACTGGTGCTCCAGGCGACTGACCGGCCGGGCCGAGATCGGCCGTCCCTCGGAGAACCGGTGCAGATCGTCGGCGAGGGCCTCGGCGGTGTCGTATCGGCGGCCCGGGTCTTTTTCGAGACACTTCAGGCAGATCGTTTC
>JAPLOC010000941.1:0-4097 GCA_026692825.1 Planctomycetota bacterium
CCTCCCATCACACTCCCGGGAGGCGGCGGAGACGAGCCGGTCGCGCCAGACATTCCACCCATCGGCGGGGTCATGGCACCCGTGGATGACCCCCCGCCCATCATTTTCCCAGGTTTCGACGCACCGCCGACGCCGCCACCACCCGATCCCTCAAAGCCGCCTCCGCCTCCGCCTCCGCCCGAGCTCCCACCGCCACCTCCAAACCCGCCCCCGCTCGATCCACCACCCGCTCCGAAGCCTCCCCCGTTGCCGTTGCTGAACCCTCCCCCGGTCCCCGACTGGCCCGTTCCGCGGCCGGACTGGTTGTTACGCGGCAGCACAGGCTCTTTCTTCTTTTTCGCCTTGGACTTCGACGAAGACTCCTTCTTCTTCGCCGGCTTCTCCTCTTCGTCGTTCAGCTTCTCGTCATCGTTCTTCGATGCCGGATCGCCAAACGAACCCCCCGCCGCGCCGGGAATCCCCGATTTCGGCTTGATCTGCGCCTCGGCGATCGCGCCCCCCCACATCGGGACAGTCGCACCAACCAACGCCAACAGCCACTGACGATAAATCCGCTTGACATCCATTGGCACGATCCTCGAACGCTGGACCAGGAATTCCCAACGTCCGAATCTCTCGGACGCCAGGCGACAGAGACAATGCTGAAACGAGTCAGCAAACCGAGCGCGTCATCAAGTTCCCGACCTCCCCTCAGTTCGGAATTTTTTCCGAAATTTGGGGATCACACACTATCGTATCGATCGGGCAGTTTCCCTGCAACCAGTCTCTTCGCTTCGAATCGCGATTTTTGGTTGAATTTCACCCAAGTCGACTCCGATACGCTACTTCTTGTCCGCAGCCCCGGCCGCAGGAACCGCGGGTGCCGAATCTTGCGGGTACACCAGCACGCGATCCTGGCTCAGGAGAATCAGGTCCGCCAAACCGTCCCCTGTCACATCGGAGATCAAAACCTCACGCGGCTCGCTTCCCGTCCGCTCCTCTCCCGCAAGGCTCTTCGCCTCAAACACCTTGAAATGCACGGCGTGCCGCAAGCCAACTGTGGGGTCGTAGTTGAGAATGTCAACAATCTGTGACTGCGTATCCACCACCGCCAGATCTGCGAGTCCATCCCCATTTAAGTCGCCCGCCGCTAAATCGTTGAAATGGACCTTGTCCAGCTTCGATTCATAACTGGCGATGGTGTTCAAGCGAGGATCGGAACGTCCCGCGTACAAGACGCCGAACTTTCCTTCACCAAACAGCAGCAGGTCGTCCCGCATGTCGCCATTCAGGTCGGCGACATGCACAGATTTGTAGGGAAACGCACCGATATCAACCTCACGCCACGCGCGGAAGACCGCCCCTTCCCGCCGCAGGATCCGCAGTTTACGGACGCCGCTGTCGATTAGGACAATCTCGCGCCCCGGCTCACCATCCAGGTCCACCGTTGCCGCCCCGACGATCTTGGCTCCCGCTTCCGCCGCGTTGTACTGGTCGACCACCTGCCACTGGTTTTTCTCGTTGACAATCACATTGCGGGCGAAGTTGCTTTGGGCCACAAGCACAACCGGCTGTTCCAGTTTGCCGAGAAACAGACCTCCCGGTGCCACGTTCCCCAGTCCAAACCCTCCTTCGCCCGCCGCGACTTCTGCCGGCACACCATTGGCGGCCGTCGCCAGAAACACCGGAGCCCGATCGGTCCCCGCAAAGACGAGAAAGTCGGGGCGACCATCCTGGTTGGCATCCAGCGCGACGAGTCGATCGGGCGAGGTCTTGAGGGTGACCGCGATCGCGTCCTGCTCTCCAAACTTGTGCGGCACATAGTCGGCATTCGCCCCGCGCCCGACCGCCTGCAGAAAGTATTTCGACGACTGGGCCGACCGTTCCCGCGAGAGATACACCACTTCCGGTCGACCGTCCCCATTCAAGTCGGCCAGATCGAGCGCCACCGGTTCACGCTCGGTGGGCAGTGCCTTGGGAAAGGTCAACCGACCTGCTTCGATCCGGCAGATCCCGATGGTCTTCTCTTTGGGACTGAGGACCACCACCTCGTTCTGTCCGTCTCCATCGACGTCACCGACGCGAACCTGTTCCGCTCCGACCAGTCCGGGGTACGTGTTCCCTAGATCCAGCCCCGCTCCCGGTCTTTGCAGAAAGACGATCATCTGTGCCGATTCCGGGTCGCTCACGACCACATCGATCAGACCATCTTTGTTGAGATCGCCGGTCGCGAGATCGCGATTCTTGCCCTGCTGTCCAAAGCCGTACTGAATCAACTGCCCCGCCAGTTCGCCGGGCTGCGCGACCGACTGTTGCAACTGGTGGATTTTGACCCGCCCGGTTTGCGATTCAATCGCCAGGACTTCGCTTCCGGGTTTGCCGTCGATATTCGCCAGCGTGACACCCCGCGTCTTGGGGAGTTCGCAGCGCAGTTCGGGCCCCATCCGACCGTCCGGACCTTGCAGCCGCACGCAAAACGGTCGGTCAGGATCACTGGAATTCAGGTAGGAGAGATCGTTCTTTCCATCGCCGTCGAGGTCGGCGATCTGAACCAGGCCCAAATTTTCGGTCGTATTCATCAGCCGAACCGGGCTGGAAAGCTCACCACCCGCCTGCTGGTAAATCAGGTAGGTATCGTGCTTTCCGAGAACGACGAGGTCGTCCCGACCATCGTGATTGAGATCCCCCGCCGCCAGTACCCATTGGGCGGCTTGAACGTCGGGAAGGCGCAGTCGTTTGCGCGACGTGAAATCGGCCTTTTCGTTTTGAAACGCGATAGTCAGTTGATCGGGGACCGCGAACCAGGCCAGATCCTTGCGGCCGTCGCCGTTGAAATCGCCAGACGTCAGTGATGCGACTTCACGATCGACGGGGATTTTGCGGTGTTCAAAACGGCGATCACTGTTCAGGGAATTGACGCGCCCCGCTGGAGCAGCATCGTCGGGGATTTTCGTCTGCTGTTGCAGCAAATCGAGTCGGCTGTTGCTGTTGTCGACCAGTATGAGATCGGTCTTGCCGTCCTGGTTGAAGTCGGCGGCCAGCAGGTTCCCGGAACGATGCTGCATCTTGTAGAGTTCGAGTCGGCCAAACCCGTAATAGTCGGCGAGCGAACCCGCCGGCTCTTGGGCGGCGGAATTCCGGGTCGCGTGCCCTGGAAGCAGCAGAATTCCGGCACAGGCGAGGACGCAACAGACCAAACGCCGCCCTGGCAGCATCATCGTACGATCGCTTTCGTTCTATCCGACGGGGACCACATCTGCCCGACATTCTGCCTGATCCCCCCAGCTCTCACAAGCGTGCCAGTTCATCGGGTTCGGAGGAAATGTGATTTCGGGGCTTTCGAATTGGTGTCGATGGCCTAAAATGGGGTTCCCGAGACTCCCACCGTGTCACAACTCAACTCAACGTGCTGAGCCGACGTGTTTTTACCCGATCTTACCGACGCGGAACGTGCCTCAGCCGAACACTTGGTCGATCTCGCATTGACAGAGGACTTAGGAGCGCGGGGGGATGTGACGACGGAGGCACTCGTCGCGGAGTCCGAACGTGGAGTGGTGGACGTGGTCGCTCGGGAGACCGGAACAATCGCCGGTGGGGTCGTGTTGCCGATCGTGTTTGCGAAACTCGACGGGCGTGTTCGGATCCAGTTCGACGTTCCGGATGGAGGTCAAGTGGTTCGGGGCGTGCGTGTCGCGCGGATTGAGGGGCCGTTACGGGCGTTGTTGACGGGCGAGCGGACGGCGTTGAACTTCCTGCTCCGCCTGAGCGGGATCGCCACACAAACCCGCCAGTTTGTCGATCGGATCGCCGGAACACGTTCCGACATTTTTGACACCCGCAAGACCCTTCCGGGATGGCGGTTGCTCGACAAGTACGCGGTCCGCGCTGGCGGCGGGAAGAACCATCGCATTGGTCTTTATGACCAGATCCTGATCAAAGACAACCACCTGGCTGGCTGGCAGGCGTCAGGTGCCGGGCATTCGATTCCCGAAGCCATTCGAAGAGCGAGAACGGCGGTGCCGGGAATGATAGTCGAAGTGGAGGTCGACACCCTGGAACAACTTCGCACGGCATTGTCGGCCCACCCCGACATCATATTGCTCGACAATATGGACATC
>JAPLOC010000941.1:4125-10807 GCA_026692825.1 Planctomycetota bacterium
GCCTTGATACAGAGTGTGGCGTTACGGAACGCCCTCGCGCCCGAAGTCGAATTGGAGGCTTCGGGCGGGGTTTCGCTATCGACAGTTTCGGCAATCGCACAGACCGGCGTCGAGCGGATCAGTGTGGGGGCTGTGACTCACTCGGCCCCCGCGTTGGACCTAGCGTTTGACTGGGGAATCGCGGGGCATCGACCCGATGAAGGGTGATCGCTATCCTATAGCTGGTTTCTCCAGAATCCATTCCGCGACCTGATGCGAAAGCAGATTCTCGGAGTGAGCTGGTGAATGTTCTGAACTGATCGAGAGTGCCCCTCGCCCCATGTCCCACCAAACCGTCTTCAATCGCCGTGAGTTCGGTAAACGAGTTTCACAGGCAGGACTCGGCTTGGCCGCGGCCGCATTGGCCGCCGGCTGTGAATCACGTCGTCCCGCCCCGACATCGACCTCATCGGTCCCTCGGGGCTATCGCATCGGGATGATTGCGAAAAGCAATTCCAACCCGGTGTTTCTGGCGGCGAGAAAAGGGGCAGAAGTTCGCGCCGCAGAGCTGTCGAAGGAGCTTGGAATCGACATCAGTGTGGACTGGCGTACACCGAATGATGAAGATGCTCAAAAGCAGGCGGATTTCATTGAACAGTTGGTGAATGCCGGGGCCGACGCGATCACAATCGCTTGTTCCGACGCCAGTAAGGTGACCCGCGCGATTGACGATGCGGTGGTTCGCGGAGTGAACGTGATGTGCTTTGATTCGGACGCTCCCGAATCGAAGCGCCTGTGTTATGTCGGAACCGACGACGTCGAAGCGGGTCGAATGGTTGTTCGTAACATGGTCCAGCTTCTCGGAGACAAAAAAGGAGAGATTGCGATTCTCGCGGGGAATCAGACTGCGACGAATTTGCAGAAACGGGTCAGGGGTGCGCAAGAGGAGTTGGAAAAGCACGGGAACCTGACGTTGAAAGGGGTTTTCTATCACAAGGAAACTCCGCAGGATTCGTACGCCGAAGTGGAAAGCGTGCAGAAGGCGAATCCGGGGATCATCGGATGGGCGATGATTGGCGGCTGGCCGATCATGACTTCGCGCCCGCTCCCCTGGCAGCCGGGAGAGGTGGTCAGCGTTTCGATGGACACCCTCAAGCCACAGTTGGAACATGGGCGGATTGGCGATGTCCAGATGTTGCTCGGGCAGCGCTATTTTGAGTTTGGCAGGCGCTGCGTCGAAATCTTGACGGAAAAGTCGAGAACGGGCGCGGATCCCGCCCATGAGATTGACTTCGCTCCTCTCGACCCGGTCACGAAGGAGAACGTCGACGAGTACGAGAAGAATTGGGAGAAGTGGTCATGAATCACTGCCACCCCGATTGTGTCCCGTCACAGAATCACGTCCGACAGTGTGACCTCTTGTAAAATTGTCTGGATTTGACTGGCGATTCGACAATGCTCAACCTGCCTGAACCCTTGCGGCGATTGATCTGGCCGAGCTTGAGTCTGGTTGCTGGACTTTTGGTGTTGGCCGCCGCTGTCTATTACCTGAAGGTCTGGTTGCGCGACCGTGCCGATGATTCCGGTGGCCAACTACTTTTGCTGACAGAGTACCGCGAAATGGTCCGGCGGGGTCAGCTTTCGGAGGAGGAATTCCGAAAAATCAAGGGCCGAATGGCGGCGGCGTTGGGAGTCACTCCACTTCGGGAGGCCTCAATATCGCCGACAGACGTTTCCCCGCCCGTAGAAGGGGACACGGAGCCAGAATCGGAACACCGAACCTGAACGCATGGTTCGGTGTCGGAGTGAGGAAGTTCTGTCAGTGAGCGTTCGCTGGATTTTTCAGCGATGGAACGCAAGCTGCGGGTGTGTGAGTTCGGTCTGCTGAAGAATCCACTGCGTGTCGGGTCGTCGCTAAGAGAACACTGATGCCCACCGGTAAAGACTTCACCCCTGGTAGCCGTGCCACGGCCGGGAAGAAGAACGCGAACTGTTCCTTCTGTCGCAAGAGTTATCGCGACGTCGGGCCTCTTGTTGAGGGGCCTGGCGACGTGTACATCTGCGGCGAATGCATCGAGCTTTGCCAATCCATTCTGGATCAGGAAAAGCGCCGCCGGGGGACGTCGCGTCCGCTCTTCAGCAAGGTGCCGACGCCTCGTGAGATCGTCGCCCAAATCGACGACTACGTGATCGGCCAGCGACAAACGAAAAAGGTTTTGTCGGTCGCGGTCCACAATCACTACAAGCGTTTGATGCTGGCGGCCGACGCCGACAACGACGTCGAGATCGAAAAGTCCAACATCCTGTTGATTGGACCGACCGGTTCGGGCAAGACGCTGCTCGCTCGCACGTTGGCGAAGGCCCTGCAGGTGCCGTTCGCGATTGGCGACGCCACCACGCTGACCGAAGCCGGTTACGTGGGAGAAGACGTTGAGAACCTCCTGCTCAAACTGCTGCACGCGGCCGACTTCGATATCGAACAGGCCCAGCGGGGGATTTTGTTCATCGACGAAATCGACAAGATCGGCAAGACGAGCCAGAACGTCTCGATCACCCGAGACGTTTCCGGCGAAGGAGTTCAGCAGGCACTTCTCAAAATGCTGGAAGGAACCGTCGCCAATGTTCCGCCGCAGGGAGGACGCAAGCATCCCGAGCAGCAGTACATTCAAATGGACACGACAAACATCCTGTTCATTTGCGGCGGGACGTTTGTCGGCCTCGAAAACATCATCGCGAAGCGGATGGGGCGGAAGACGATTGGTTTTGGATCGGACCCCTCCGTCGCGAACGCGACCGACCAGCGGAACAAGCTGTTGCAGCATGCAACGGTCGACGACGTGATCGAATTCGGAATGATCCCCGAACTGGTCGGCCGGCTTCCAGTGGTCAGCGCGCTGCACCCACTCTCCGAGGACGATCTGGTTCACATCATGACGGAGCCAAAGAACTCGCTGGTGCGCCAGTACCAGAAGTTCTTCCAGCTCGAAAACGCCCAGCTTGAGTTCTCTCCCGAGTCGTTGCGGGAGATCGCCCGAATCGCGCTGGCGAAAGATACCGGTGCCCGCGGACTGAGAAGCGTGATTGAGGGATTGATGTTCGACATCATGTTCGAACTCCCCGACCAGGATCCCGGCCAGGTGTATGTAATCACGCCGGAAGTGGTTCGTGGGGAGACCAAGCTGGCGATGCGCGACGGCTCCCGGGCCGCGTAGCGTTTGGGGCGGAGCGGGGTGGGAACGCCCGTGATACTCGGTTTCGGCGAAGACGTGACGGGACGCGGAGTCCCGTCCGTTAAGAAGCGGTCGTGCGGAACTTGCAACCGATCCCCCAGCATCCGCCCAACGGCTCGATTCCTTTTCCCGAATCGGTCTGATTGACCGGGACAATAGGCTAGGCGGTGGCTGTCCGCCTCAGTCCCCGGAATCCGACTCCTCTTTTATACTGAGCGTGGCAGTCAGGCGTCTGTGTGGCGGGCGAAGCGTTACGAGTTAGCCACCGATCTCCTTCACCTGCCGCGCGAGCCGGCAAGGGGTCGCTCAATGGATGTCCGACATTACCCCGCTCGCGGTATAACGCCGGCGTTAACGAGAGGTGGCCGTTGTGCCAGGTGATTCTCTACAATTTATGAACTATTCTCGCCGGTCGGCATCAAACAGCCAGCACCAACCCGACCGCCCGGCCCGACTCGTCCTGATTGATGGATCCGTCCCGCGAAAACTCTCCCCCTGAGTGGTTTGAGCAGTGGGTCCATGCGCACTACGAACGAATCCGTCGGGCGGCGTTCGTCCTGTGCGGCAACAGTGCCGATGCGGACGATCTGGCCCAGGATACGTTCCTGCGGCTGCTTTCCACCCGCTCGCGGTTTTCCGGAAAAAGCTCGCCCGAGACCTGGTTGTACGCCATCTTGCTCAATGCCCACCGTCAACGGTGCCGCAGTAACCAAAGGTTGTGGCGTCGCTGGTGCGAATGGTGGAACGGCGACGGGTCCAAGGCGGTCTCGATCGCTCCAGACGCAGAAATCCACAGCCGGGAGTGGACCGAGTCGATCTGGGGAGCGGTCGCGCAGCTCCCCGTCGCGCAGCGGCAGGCGATTGTTCTTCGGTACGCCGAACAGTTGAGTTACGAAGAGATCGCCGAGGTTCTGGAATGCCCGGTCGGAACCGTTCGTTCCCGTCTGCACGCCGCCACTGCGGCGCTGCGCGAGAGACTCCCCCCTGACGCGGTACTCCGACCCGTCGAGAAGGAGACCATCCCCTGTCTGGTACGTTGAGTTCACCACAATTCCCATGATGACCCCTGCCACGAATTCGGATCCTCTGGAACGGTGCCTGGTCGATCAGGCCGATCAACTGGCGAAAACCGCCTCGACTTCCGCCCCCCCCTCGGCAGACTGGTTCCTGCGGGAACACCAGCAACGCACGCGGCGACGGGTATTTCGCCGGGTGGTGACGCTGGCCGCTGTCGCGGTCCCGCTGGCCGTCGGTGGATTCGCCCATTGGTTGTCACCGAGCGATCAGGCACCACTCCAGGTTGTCACCCGAGACGAGTTCCGGCCCACCGCGCCGCGAATTTCACAGAGTCCACAAGTTGGTTGGACGAATCATCCCTCCGCAAATGGAGGAGAATCGATCGACGAATCGAGCCTCGACTGGATCGTTCTCGATCAACTTGGGGACGACCTGGTTCCCGTGGCGATCGAAGTGATTCCAGCGGAGGGCCCCGTCCACTTTGTTTTGGGACTCCTGGCCGTCGGCTCGGTTCGCACCGCCAGTCTTGAAGAACTCTCCCCCACGGAATTCGCCGCCGTTGAGACACTCTACGGTTCAACGACGCCAACCCTGTCCACCCCCCCGTTTTAGATCGGCATTCTGTTTGCCGATTTGTCCCGGCCAATCCCAGATTCTGTTTCCACGGAGGATTTCATGTTCGCCACCCCATCCGCAATCCACATCCGTCCGCTCCCGGCATTGCGTCGGTCGAGACTCTTCCGATTGGCACTTGTCGTACTGACGTCGATCCCCACTCTCGCTCTGGCCGGGGACGCGCGACAGGTCGCCAAACATGTCTCGCCATTGGTCGCCTCGGTCGAATGGGATCAGTCGGAAGAAAAGAAGCAGGCGTCTGTTCCTGCGGAGCAGGATCCAAACCTCGCGGAAAGGTACCTCACTGCAGTCGCGGCTGATCGGCTCACTCAGTCCCAGCCGACGGCGACCCGGGTACGGTTCACAAGCGGACTGCTGATCTCGGCCGAGGGCTGGATCGCGACCTTTCTGGGAACCTCGGGCGACCCGGCCAGAGAAAAGGAAATCAAAGTTCGATTCGGTGGCAGGACACCGGAACCGGCCCGGCTGGTGGTCTTTGACTCGCGAACCGGACTGGCAATTGTCAAAGTCAGCCGACTCCCCCAATTCGATATTTCCCTCGGATCTCTGGTAGGCGAGCTGGAGCTGGAAACGATCAGTGAACTGGAGGTTGGCGAGGAGGTGTTTGTCGTCAACTCGACACAGCAGAATGACCAGTCGATCAGTGGCGGAATTGTGTCTGGCCCCAATCGGTTCGTTTCCGGTGTCAGTCGGGTGGCGCTCATTCCGAGCGATGTCCGCGCGGGGGAACTGAGTGCCGGCGGAGCGCTCGTCAGCCCGCATGGTCGGCTGCGGGGGATCATCGCTTCCACCACAGGGGCGGACCAACCCGTCACACCAGGGATGACGTTTGCGATCCCGGTACGATTTGTGACGCAGTGCCTGGAACTGGCGAAATCGGTGGCGGACGGGAAATTGGAAATCCTCTCGGCCCCCTATCTGGGAGTACAGCTCGACAATCAGGCGATCCCTGGCACCCCGCCGGTGGTGACAAACGTGATAGAGAACTCGCCAGCCGCTGCCGCTGGAATACGACCGCAAGACCGCATCACCATGGTTGGCAGGAAGGCGGTTCTCAGTCCGGCGGAGGTGATTTCCGAGATTGGCAGCCGGGTTCCCGATGACCGCATTCAACTGATCATTCAACGGGACGCTCAACTGATCGCCCTGGATGTCGAATTGAAGCCGCTCCCGACGCCGGTCGCGGAAAGTCGCAATTCGAAGGTGCTACCACCACGCTACCGACTGGAACGGATGCCGACTTTGTATATCTATGACGCGAATGGAAAAATGGTCCCCCTGCAAACGGGGATTCTCGAAGAAGACGCCGAGCTGAGAGCCGCCACGCTGCAAGAACAAATCAAGCAGTCCCGTGCGAAACTGAGAACGACCGTCGGGTCCATGGCCGATCAAACCGGCGAAGTCCGGATCGAGCGTTCGGATCTCGACAAGCGATTCGAAAAACTGAGCGACGAGGTGATGGCGCTGCGCGACCAGATTCGCGAACTGACGGAGCAATTGAAAAAGGACGCGAGGCAGAATTAGATCCTGTCCAAAATCAATTCCGTTTTTGTTGCTTGTTTCGTGGAAGGTCGGCACGGCGAGTGCCGAAGTGCGCTGTGCGGGCCAGCGGAGAGTGAAGCTAGGTTTTCAAAGAATGGCCAATGCGTTCCATGAGTTCAGGGCCGTCGTCCGCACGTCGACACTCACGGAGATTTGTCCCTGTATTTTCTCAAACCACGAAATTGATCTTCGACGGGCACTAAGTCGCGTTTGCCGAGTGCGGGCAATGTAGGCGTCTTTCTCTCAAAGACTGCCCCGTTGTGCCTCCGACGACAAAA
>JAPLOC010000941.1:10832-11382 GCA_026692825.1 Planctomycetota bacterium
GGACTCACAACGATGCATCCGCAGCGGATATCGACCAGCGGTTCACTCCTCCGCTGGCACCGTGCGACGTCCAATTCATTTCGCGACGGACGGCTCGCTTGGAGGATTGCGCCAGCCCCAAGTACGTCGACGAACGGAGAGCGCACATCGGGCCGCACATTCTGAGAGTGCGGGCTACATTCTCCGAGGTAGCCGGATACGAGAAAACCCCCGAGAAAAACAGCGTTTTCTCGGGGGTTCTTGGTTAGTCAGAAGAGAATACACCCCACAGGGGTCGAACCTGTAACCTTCGGTTCCGTAGACCGATGCTCTATCCATTGAGCTAGGGGTGCCTGAGCATGCCAGTCTAGCACAATCATGGCGAATCACAAGGGCCACGCTGGCGAATCTTTCCGAGAAGTTGCCCAGCAGGAGAGTTTGCCGCGACGTCGCGTGGATTCAATCCACGCTACCAGCAGCGGCGGCTCGGCACGAGCCGCGCCCTCCCGTGACGCAGTTCCTCGACACAACATGTCGCGCTGTCACGGCCGTCTCGCGCGCTTCACGCCGA
>JAPLOC010000942.1 GCA_026692825.1 Planctomycetota bacterium
ACAGTGGCACCACCACGCGGTGGCGCGCGTCGGTCACTCGGACGGGCTGAAGATCTCGAAGCATCTGACCGCTCGAGCGGTGGCTTCCGCCGCGGCCGACTGATGTCACTTCGCGGCAATTGAGACGCACTCCGTAGCGTGGATGTGAGTGGATTGAACCGGCAAGGTGCAAGTCCTTGTCAGAAGGAGGTTGGCTTTCTGTTGCCGCCTGTGACGGCGTCGCTGTGATGCGGGGTGGAGAGCATCAGGAGGTGAACAACCAGTCTGTGGGATAACGAACACCCTGTGACAGTGCGAGAAACGGCTCCCCCCACAGGACTCACCAAAATCCCTCTCGGGAATGGGTTTAACCGGCGAACTGATCCATCATCAACCGGAGAGCCGGATGCGGGAAAACCGCCCGTCCGGTTCGGAGGGAAGGGGGACCGAATCCAATCAGTCCTCCCTACCCCGATCGCGAGTGCAATGTGTCTCAAATGGTGCCGCGATCGGCATTGATTGGCACACGTCCGCTCTTTCAGAGATAATGGGGCTGGTACGCCTCCCGTCCGGGGTCCGCGACCGTTCATTTCGGGATTCCACCATGACCGCTCCGATTCAGGTTGCCATCTCTCGTCGACAACTGCTGCAGCGATCCGCCGTGGGCTTTGGATCGCTGGCGCTGGCGTCACTGATTGGTGCCGATTCCCGGGCGAACGAAATTCCCGTCGATCCGCTCGCGGCCCGACAGCCGCATTTTCCCGCACGGGCGAAGCGGGTGATTTTTCTCTTCATGAAGGGGGGGCCTTCGCATCTCGACACGTTCGATCCCAAACCGTTGCTGACGCGTGACGACGGAAAACCGTGCCCGTTCGCGAAGCCGCGGGTGCAGTTCGCCCCCACGGGAAACCTTCTCAAATCTCCCTGGTCCTTTCAGCAATACGGCGAGAGCGGGAGCTGGGTCAGCGAGTTGTTCCCCCATTTGGCCAAGCGGATTGACGATCTGTGCCTGGTGCAGTCGATGCATGGCACAAACCCCGCTCACGGCGGCGCGGTGTTGAAGGTCCATACAGGGAGCGACGCGTTTGTCCGGCCGAGCATCGGGTCGTGGGTGAGTTACGGTTTGGGGACCGACAATGCGAATCTGCCCGCATTCGTGACGATTTGCCCCACGTTGGCGCATGGCGGAATCAACAACTGGAACGCGGCGTTTCTGCCGGCGGCCTATGCGGGAACGCCGTTGGGCAATGCCAGCGTGGCTTCGGACAAGGCGCAGGTCAAGTACATTCACAACTCACGGGTTCCTCGCGAGATCCAGCGGTTGCAACTCGACCGTTTGCAATCGGTGAACCGCGACCATCTGACGCGTGCAGGGGCCGATTCAGCATTAGAGGCCCGGATCAACGCGTTTGAACTGGCGTTTCGCATGCAAACGGAGTTGCCCCGGGTGGAGGACATTTCGGGTGAGTCGGTCGCCACACAGAAGCTGTACGGACTCGACAATCCGATCAATGCGAATTTCGGGCGGATGTGCCTGATGGCGCGACGGTTCGCCGAGGCGGGGGTGCGGTTCATTCAGGTGACGCATAGCGACAGCAATGTGCAGTGGGATCAGCACTCCGATTTGAAAAACGGGCACGCGAAAAATGCCCGCGAGGTCGATTTGCCCATCGCGGGGCTGCTTGCCGACCTGAAATCGCGGGGATTGCTGGAGGATACGCTCGTCTGGTGGGGGGGAGAGTTTGGCCGAACTCCGGTGGTCGAGGGCTCGAACGGTCGCGACCACAATCCGGAAGGTTTCACGATGTGGCTGGCGGGGGGCGGGGTGAAAGCCGGTACGCGGTACGGAGCCACCGACGACTACGGCTACTACGCCGAGGAGGACAAGGTTCACATCCATGACCTGCACGCGACGATTCTGCACATGCTGGGATTGGATCACGAACGCCTGACCTACCGCTTCGCGGGGCGTGATTTTCGATTGACGGATGTTGAGGGAAATGTCGTGAAGGGGATTCTGGCGTAATCACGGAAAAAGGGGTCAGGTCCGGTTCCGCTTCCTGGCACGGCGTTTCGGCCGCGATCCCATGCCGTCGATCCGCAGGAACGTTGCGCCGCCGTTACAACTGCGCCGTGCGAGACTCGGTATGATCGAATTGCCTACCTCAATTCGGAGAGCGCCAATGCAGTGGCTGTCGCCTTTTCACCTCCTCGCGTTCTGGATACTTTTGGGTTCACCACCTCGGGCTGAGCCTGTTGACGCCGAAAGCCTCGTTTCAGCCGTTGTCGAAGATCGAACTGAAGATCTGAAGGAACTGCTTGCTCAGCGAACAGATTCGACTGCACTCAGCGATGCACTGGCCGTGGCAGCGCGAACCAATCGTCGCGAAGCGACTCGCCTTCTCCTGTTTCATGAGGCAGACCCGAATCAAGCCAGCAGCCGCTACGGAAACATTCCCGCCCTTACGATGGCAGTCCACTTTGGTCATCGTGAACTCGCCAAAGACTTGTGGCGACAGGGAGCCAAGCCGCAGTCGCCGCACATCGTCGCAGCCCTGGGGCTTGATGAAACGCTTGCCGATGCGATCAAACGCGATCCGCGATTGCTGACCGATCAAAGCTGGAACGATACAGCCACGCAACCACTCCTTCACGTGGCCGCGATGCATTCGCGACTTTCTACGTTGCGGATGTTGCTTGAACAGGGGGCGGCAGTCAATCTGGCAGATTCTCGCGGCGTCACAGCGTTGCACATGGCAGCTCTCCACGGTCGACGTGAGGCGGTCGAGTTCCTGATGGCAAATGGAGCCGACATTCACGCCCGCACAAAACTTCAGTTTATTGCCGGCCTGCACGCCGGCTGCTTCACACCGATGCATTTTGCGTTCGCCGGCGGCCATGCGGACATCGTGGATCACCTACTGGAGAATGGATCACGGCAAGACGAGCCGTCATTTCCGTTCAATCAGATGCTTGCACATGCCATACGTCAGCGGCACAGGTCGCTCGACGTACTTGTCGGTCGCGTGAATGAGGGCGAATGGCCGGAGTTGCTGAACGATGCGGTCAAGAATGACTGGGATTTGGTGATTGAAAGCCTGATACGGAGCGGCGTCGATCCTACGGAGCAACTGTGGGGAGCGCCAATACACTGGGCATTGGCCCACGGTCACACGGAACTCGCAGAATTGCTGATCGCGAAGGGTGCCGATGTACAGCAGATCCACAATGGCGGCACGCCACTCAGTGAGGCGGCACAGCGGGGCGATACACGTATCATGTGGTCGTTGCTGAAGCGAAAAGCTGCAGTGGATATCGGAACTGTCACAGGGACAACTCCGTTACAATTCTCGGTTTTTCATGGAGATCGTGACGGAGTCGAGGTGCTGCTGAAGTCTGGAGCCGACCCCGGGCGAATTAGGTCCGCCGAGAGGTCAGCACTGGCAGAGTCGACTGATCCGGCCCGTATCGCGATTCTTGAACTCCTTCGTCAGCACGAAGTGCCCCGACGCAATCATTGAACCCGGGAGACGCAAGCGAAAAAAAGCAGCCGACGGATGACCGTCGGCTGCCTTGATTCTTCAGATCATGCCGCACAAAGACCCTATACGGGGCGGACGTTCTCAGCCCGGGGACCCTTAGGACCGCGACCTGCAGTGTAGCTGACCTTCTGCCCCTCACGGAGCTGGTCGAAGGTCACGCCTTCGACATTCGACGAATGAAAAAACATGTCCGTGTCGGATCCGGTTTCAATGAACCCGAAACCCTTGTCAGTCAACCTCTTGATTTTACCCTCAGCCATTCGATCGCAACTCTCGCAGAAAGCGTGTGTGTGAAGAAGTTGGACCGCGATCGGCCCCGCAGTTCCTTCACACCACGGAGCATATCGAA
>JAPLOC010000943.1 GCA_026692825.1 Planctomycetota bacterium
AAACCTCAGCGCCGCAGATGGCGAGATGGGCCCACGTGTCCTGCTCGCTGATCTGCCGGGTGTCGAGCTGTTCGAATTTTTCGGGATTCGCCCAAAACAGTACCAGGATTCCCCGTTCATCGAGCGCCAGGATCTTGTCGCCATTCGCCACCAGGCTCATGTATTTGCCGAACGGCGTGGTGGTCCAGGTCGACTTGCCGGTGGTCATGTCGATACAGGTCAGCCGCTGGTTTCGCAGGTGCAGATACACGTGGTTGCCCACAACCACGGGGGATGACATGTAGCCCTCCACCTTGTTCGTCCAAGTGGTCTCGACTTTGGGTTTGGTGCCGTCTGTGGTGGGGGTGTACAGGAAACTCTTACCACCGTAAGTGCTGGTGAAGACTGAATCACGGTACACGGTCGGCGTCAGGATGTTCATGCCACGGAATGCCGGAACCTCTTGTTCCCAGCGAACCGAGCCGGTCTCGGGGTCGACACCAGCCAGTTTTGTTCGGGTCTGAACCAGCAGTTGTTCAGCACCACCAATCTGGGCGAGATAGGGAGATGAAAAAGCGCTCCCGTTCATTCCCCCATCGTCGGTCAATGTCCTCCAAATCGACTCGCCAGTCCGTTTGTCGAGTTTGAAGAGCGAAGCGCCGGCCTGAACGTACAGCGCGTCCCCGACCACGAGCGGTGAACAGACGAATCCAAACGCGGGAAGCGAACTCTTATAACGGCTCGGAAAGTCCACTTTCCACCGCTCGGCTCCCGTCGTGGCATCCAGGCAGACCAGCAGGTCGCGGATGCCGGCGACATACAGCGATTCGCCATCATACGCCGGGGTCGAGCGAATCCAGTCGCCATTCGACTTGGCGAAGAACGGCATGCTCATCGCACCGGGCCAGGAGACTTCCCAAAGCACGTTGCCGGTGCGTCGGTCCAGAGCTTTGACGACCTCTTCCTTGGAATTGCGAGTCTCGGTGACGAAGACTCGGTCGACGGAGACGATCGGTCCTGAATAACTCGGGCCCAACGGCAGCCGCCAAAGCGTCTGGAGGTTTTTACCCCCGAGTTTCGTCGGCCAGATCGTGCCGGCGGGAATCTGGCCATCGCGCGATGGGCCGCGCCATTGTGGCCACGTCGCGACTGGAGTCGCCTGGCCCTCGGCACGGGCGGTGGACTCGACCACGGAAAGAACCATTCCCAGCAGCACCGCGACCCGCAGGACATTTCGCATCGAGAGACTCTCCAATTCCAGGCGAACGAATCACTATTTTATAGGATTTCGGTCAAGTCTCGATTTCCTGTCACGATTCGCTACATTGCAATTCGAGCGATGGTGAACCGCGCGGGGAGCGAGTGTGTCTGCACACTCCCCGCCGACTGTTGTGTCCGACGGGTCGACCACACGGATTTCGCGTCTCCCTACAAAGTCTGCCATGAATACCTCTCAACTCCGCAAGCTGGGCGTCCCCGACGTCTGCCTGACCAGCGCCATCCAGGGAATTCAATCCGCCGCGCAGACGGGTGAATTTCGCGGCTCGGAAGTGAAGCGGCTGATTCAGTCGGTCATTGAGGCACCTGCCGACCACGTTGAGCATCCGCATTTCGCGGGATTCGCTAAGGCGCTGATCGCCGAGTCGGCGTTTATCCCGCACGAACGGGCTCCCTATAAGACCTGGGGAACCGATATCGACCCGGCGGCTCACGCGCAGATGGAGCAGTCGTGCGACGTGCCGGTTTCTCGGCGGGGGGCATTGATGCCCGACGCTCATGTGGGATATGGCTTGCCGATCGGCGGAGTCCTGGCGTGCGAGAACGCGGTGATTCCCTACGCCGTGGGTGTGGACATCGCCTGCCGGATGAAGCTGTCGGTGTTCGACCTCCCTCCGTCCGATCTGGACGACCGGTTGAGCCACTTTCAGACCGCGCTGGAAAAGGGGACATTGTTCGGTGTGGGGGGAGTCCACGAGCGCCGACAGAANNNGACAGAATCACGCGGTGATGGACCAGGACTGGACTGTGACGCGGATCACCCGGGAGCATAAGGACAAAGCCTGGAAGCAACTGGGAACGTCGGGTTCAGGGAACCACTTTGTGGAGTTTGGCGCGTTGACCCTGACCGAGCCAGCCGACGATTTGGGTCTGCCTGCGGGTGAGTACATCGCGCTGTTGAGTCACTCGGGAAGCCGGGGGGCGGGGGCGGCGGTGTGCAGCACCTATTCCTCGATCGCCCAGTCGCGACTGCCCAAGCGGTACACCGAACTTGGCCGGCTGGCGTGGCTCGACCTCGACAGCGAGGCGGGTCAGGAGTATTGGACGGCGATGAACCTGATGGGGGACTACGCGGCAGCGAACCACGACGTGATCCATCAACTGGTCGCGAAATTGGTGGGTGCCCCCATTCGCGCGGGCGTGGAAAACCATCACAACTTTGCCTGGAAGGAAGTCCATGACGGCCAGGAGTTCGTCGTTCACCGCAAAGGGGCGACACCGGCGGGCAAGGGGGTTCTGGGAGTGATCCCCGGCTCCATGGCCGACCCGGCGTTCATCGTCCGCGGCAAAGGGAACGCCGCGAGCCTGAATTCGGCCTCCCACGGTGCGGGGCGTTGCATGTCGCGCACCAAAGCCCGGGATATGTACACTTGGCGGGCGGTGCAGAACGACCTGAAAAAGAAGGGAATCACCGTGATCTCCGCCGGTGCCGACGAAGTCCCGTACGCCTACAAGCGGATCGAAGAAGTGATGGCCCAGCAGCAGGATCTGGTGGAAACCGTTGCGAGGTTCGATCCGAAGATTGTGAAGATGTGCGGTGACGGCAGCAAGGCCGAGGATTGAGCCCACGCCCGTTTCGTTGTGAGTAGTCATTCACGGAACCGGCTCATAGAATCATTCCTCCGTCCGACACTCCTGCCGCGCCCGATAGGGCCGGCATCATTGACTTGTCCGGTGCGCCAGTTCACCCTCTGGTTCACCGCCGCCGACACGAGGAACCGTATCGATGCTCCGTTTCGTCTGTGGCCTGCTGCTGTGCTTATTGTGCCTGCGGCCGGCGCTCGCCGCCGAGAAGAAGGTTGAACCCCTGGCCGAAGCCCCGGTCGGCTTGTCTGAAGAGGTCGCCGCCGCCATTCAGCCGTCTGGATTTCGTGTTTCGGACGATGCGGGAGTCATCTGCGACGTCTGGCTGGCGAAAGAACTGCCACTGAAGGCCAAGTTCAAACCGACGCTGCGGGTCAAATATCCGTTTCAAATCGGGCAGCTCATCGGGGCGATTCGCTATCCCGAGGGGGCCAAACCGACCGATTTTCGCGGTCAGCCGCTGAAGCCGGGACTGTATACCCTGCGTTATGGCCTGCAACCCGATGACGGGAACCACCTGGGAACGAGCGACATCCGCGACTTTCTTGTGGGGTGTCCTCCCGATAAGGACGTCAAAGCGGCACGCGTCGAAGACCTGAAAAAGCTGTTCAAACTCAGTGCCGGAGCGGCAGGGACAACTCATCCCTCGATCTACCTGCTTGCTCCTCCGCCAGAAAAACCGTCCGACGCCCCGACCGTTACGAACAACGAGGAGAAGAAGCAAACCTCCCTCGAAGCCTCGATCGCCGGCAAGAGTGGCGACGAAACAGTCGTTGTTCCGGTTCGGGTCGTGGTGCAAGGCAAGACGGAAGGTTGATTCGATGCGGAAGTCGCTCTGGTCTCTTTGCGCTGCCGCTGGTGTTTTCGTTGGTGGTTTCACTCTCGTTCACCATGTGAATCTTCACGCGGGTCAACGGGATGATTCCACTAACGTGCCACCCAACGCCGAAAAAGCCAAGCCCGCCGACGAGAAGCCCGCCTCCACCACCGACGCAGTCGAAAAAGTCCTCCTGACCGGTGAAGTCTTGTTGCTCCCTGAGGTCTTTCGCCGGAAGGGAGTGAAAAGTTACGCTGACGAAATCGAAAAGCAGGCGGTGCTGCTCACGTCCGAAGGAGACGTGGTGCCACTGGTTCCCGATTGGCGGGGCCGGGCGTTTTTTCAGGATGAGCGGTTGCGGGGCCGGCCGGTCGAGTTGATCGTTAACCGTCGTCCGGGGGTTCCCTGGGTGAGTGTGCTGTCGATCTACGCTCGGGACGAAAAGGACAAGCGGGTCGTTGTCGACTACTGGTGCGATGTCTGCTCCATCCCGATGTACGAAATCAAAGAGTGTGAGTGCTGTCAGGGGCCCATTCGATTGCGGTATAGGCCGCAATCATTACCCAAAGATGTGAAGTCGGCTAAGAAATCGGGATCATGAATCATCGGCTGAACGCGCGTGCCGCGAATTTGGTGGAAACTCTTCTGGCCTCGGCCGACTCCCTGCGAATTGCCCCCCAGGAAATTCCTGGTGGCGGTCGCGTGATCGACTGCGGAGTTGCCGCCGAAGGGGGGTTGGGGGCGGGGCTGGCACTGGCCCAGGTCTGCACCGCGGGCCTCGCGGAGGTGTCGCTGGTTCCGGGCGAGATCTTCGGTACTGGGTGGCCGCACCTGCTGGTCGCGACCGATCACCCGGTCGCCGCCTGTCTCTTCAGTCAATACGCCGGCTGGCAGATTGGGGTCGAAAAGTTCTTCGCGATGGGTTCCGGCCCGATGCGAGCCGCCTCGGGCCGCGAAGAACTGTTCAAGAAACTGAATTACAAAGAGGCTCCCGAAGTGGCGATTGGTGTGCTGGAAGGGCGCAAGCTTCCGACCCCCGCCGTTATGCAGTATCTCGCCGAGCGCACCGGCGTCCCGGCCGCCGCGACAACTCTACTGATCGCCCCGACCGCCAGCATCGCGGGCAGTGTGCAGGTGGTCGCCCGCGTGGTCGAAACCGCGCTGCACAAGCTGCATGAGATCGGTTTCGACGTGAATCGGATTCGGTCGGCCACGGGGTCGGCTCCCATCGCTCCCGTCGCCAAGGACGATCTCTCGGGGATCGGCCGCACAAACGACGCGATTCTGTACGGAGGCCGGGTGACACTGTTCGTTCGCGGGGACGACGTGTCGATTTCAGAACTCGGCCCGCGTGTGCCGGCGATGTCTTCGTCGTCGCATGGCCAGCCGTTTCTGGCGATCTTCGCCGCCGCCGGGCACGACTTCTACAAAATCGATCCGCACCTGTTCAGCCCAGCGGAAGTGGTGTTTCACAATCTCGACACTGGTGTCGTGCAGAAATTCGGCAAGATCGCCCCCGAAGTGCTGCGGGCTTCGTTCTTTGGTGAGTGATGCGACTGGCCATTCTGTCGCATCCGGAAAGCTGGTATCGACGCGACTTGGAGCGAGCCGCGACTGCGCGGGGCCACGCGGTCGTGGGATTGCCCTTTGAAAAGCTGACGGCGTTTGTCGACCA
>JAPLOC010000944.1 GCA_026692825.1 Planctomycetota bacterium
GGTGACGCTCTTTGGATTTCAGGCGCTCGACCGGGCGGCGCGGCAGTCGCCCGACGAAGCCCCCGCCGACCCCAAGGACGATCGCGGGACCCCCCTCAGTCGCCGCGGCATGGCGAAGCGTCTGTCAACGGCCCGCCGGCTGATCGACGAACAACGCTACGCCGAGGCGATCGCCCAGATTCAACGGGTTCTCGACAATCCCCAGGATGAATACTGCGCGGTTCCCGGCTTAAGGTCCCGGGAACAGAGTGGCAAATTGCTCGCCGAGGAACTGCTTCTGTCGCTCCCCGAAGAAGCGCAGGACATTTACGAAAAGCAGAACGGCCCCGCGGCGCAGCGACTTCTGGAAAAGACGCTGAAGGAGTTTGGCAATCTCGACCAGGTCGTGGATCGATACCTGCACACCCGGGCCGGCTCCCGGGCGCTCTATCGACAATCGGTCGATGCCTGGGAACGGGGACAACCGCTGCTGGCGGCGCAAGGTTTTGAGCGGCTTCGCCAAAGGGGATTCGAATCGCGTGAATTGGAGCCGATGTTGACGTTGCGAGCCGTGGCGGCCTGGTCGCAAGCGGGTGACATGGACCGGGCCAGACGCCTGTTCAGTGAATTCGCGGCGACAAATTCCGGCGCGAATCTCCAGGTTGGCGGACAAAAACTGACTGTCCCCAAGTCGGGAGAACTGCCGGTTTGGCTTGCTCAAAGGGAACGGTCCGGCGGAAATCCTCAGCAGGACGTGAGCGAAAATTGGTTGACCTGGCGGGGGAATTCCCATCGCAATGGACTGGGGACGGGGGGCGGCCCCTATTTGAATCATGGTTGGCGGGTGGAAACACTGGCCAGTCTCGCCCGCGACACCAAAGAAGGGCGACTGGTCGACATCCTGTCGGAACTGAGCGACTTGGCGCGATTGGATAACGAAGCGACGCCGGCGATTTCGGTTGGGTCGCCGCTGGTTGTGGGAAACCTCGTGATTTTCCGGTCGTTGTACAACCTGAGGGCGGTCGACCGTGTGACGGGGAACCCCGTTTGGACGAATGCCGAACGCGATAACGACATCTTTGAGTTGTTGCGGCCTGGTCCGGGAGGCTTGCCGCAATCCAATCAGACGATGGGAACCCCGGCCGAGTATGTCGTCGCACAACGGCTCTGGTCCGATATCAACTACAACGCGATCAGTTCTGATGGCGAACGAGTCTATGCGGTGGAAGACCTGGGATTCGTGGTCCCCGCGCTGCCGGCGCGCATCGGCCCGTCGCAGGCGGTTCACAACCGTTTGATGGCGTATGACGCGCGCTCCGGACGCATGCTGTGGGAGGCGGGCGCGCCGCGGGAACCGGCGGGGGACGCGTTGGCTGGGGTCTTTTTCCTGGGTGCCCCCGTCGCGTGGCAGGGATTGTTGTACGCGATCGTCGACCTCGGTTCGTCTCCGCATCTGGCGGTGTTTCAGGCCAAGACAGGCAAGCTCGATGTTCTGCAACCACTCGGTTCCGACGAAGTCGAGCTGACCTGGGTCGATCGCGCGCGACTCACTTCCGGTTTGACACCGTCGACCGATGGCGGGGTCTTGCTCTGCCCAACCGGCCCCGATTCCGTGACCGCTTACGACCCGGGACGCCGTCGGCTGATGTGGCGCTATCGCTTCCGGCCGCGCACTGAAGCTCCCGGGCCGCGGGGACAATTGCAGTTGATGCAACAGCAGATGGCCCGGGGGGCGAGCCGGCTTCCGGAACAATCCGGGTGGATCGACTACGCGGGGATCATTGATTCCGGCAGGGCGATCTATTCCCCCAAAGATTCGGACGAGCTCTTTTGCCTCAACGTGAACGATGGAACGCTGGCCTGGAAGGCGGCACGCGGTGGAGGACTCTACGTCGGCGGCATCCGTGATGGCGTCGTTCTGGTCGTCGGGAGGAATTTCATCCAGGGATTACGACTCGACGACGGACGTCCCGCGTGGACAAGCCCCACCATGTTGCCCGTCGTCACCGGCCGCGGCTGTCTCTCAGACCAGTCGTACCTCGTTCCCCTGGCCAGTGGAGAAGTGGCGGCGGTCAACGTCGATGACGGGCACTGGTGATGGCGGGAGGAACGATCGTTTCGCAACGTCTCGACATTGTCTCGGGATTCCGCCAGGTCGAGGCGTTGCAGGCCGAAATCGCCGCGAAGCTCGCGGTTGACCCCAACCATCCCGAGTCACTCACAATTCGCGGTCAGATGCGGCTCGAACGGGGTGAGTTTGGCGAAGCTCTGGGAGACCTGGAACGCGCTGTCGCGCTGGCCCCCGAGAACCTGGAAGCGCGCGGCCTTCTGCTGACGGCGCTGCTCGAAGGATTGCGGACCGACTTCGAAAAATACCACATGTTCGGCCCCCGGGCGGGAGAACTTGTGGGGCATGGTCACGAACGGTCGCAATTCCACTGGCTGATGGCACAGGGGAGCGAGCGCTTGGGAGATCGCCAGACCGCCTTCTCACACCTCCTCTCGTTTAGCGATCCGGAAGTGGTCGACCGTGAATTGGAACGGGTGCAATCTTCGGTTCTGATTCGTAGAGATCGACAAGTGATGGTGGCGGCAGAGCGGATTCTCAAAGAAGCGACGGATGCGGAGCGTCCGCTCGTGTTGAAAAAGCTCAACGCCGCGTCCGGTCGCGCGCTCAGCTCCCCCGACCCGCTCGCCGGCGCGAGATTTCTGCGGTACTTTGGCAATCTGCTTCCGAATCGCGCGAATGCGACTTTGACCAACGTCGCGAGTCTGGGACAATCCCACTGGCTTGATGCGGAATTGGAGATTCAACGGGCATTGAAGCCAGCGGATGCCAGCACTTCGGCACGACTGATGGCGGAGTGGGGCGAGATGCTCGCGCGAACCGAAAAACCAAGAGAATTGGCGCTTCTCGCTAATCTCATGGATCGGGACTATGCGCAGGTTGAACTGCAACCTGGCGGAGAGACCGGGGGCCAACGAGCTGCGGCATGGCGCGAGCGTCCGACACTCAAACGCTGGGCGGCCGCCCGTCACGACTGGGCGACGGGTAAGGTGGAAACCGAGAGATTGCCTGGCGTTCGCCCCGCATTTATCGGTCGCACTCAGCCGATCCAGTTTGACGGGGCACGCGGACCATTCCTGTCGGGTGTGACGCTGGAACTGGGGACGGGAGATCAGCAACTTGTCGCGCGCGACGGAAGTGGCAAGACATTGTGGAAACTCAGCTTGGACACCCAGATCTGGACCGGAAATGCCCAGTTCAACCGCGCCTGGGTGCGCGACCACCTGCTCCTCCTGCTGGTGGGAAAAGACCTGCTCGCGGTCGATTTGCTGGGATCTCCCGATGATCCGGGGCCACGCTGGTTGTGGCATCAGACTTTGATTGAAGGCTCAGCCGCCATTATGGTTCAGCGCGGGCTTCCGCCGCCGCGAGCGCGAATCAATTTCGCCC
>JAPLOC010000945.1 GCA_026692825.1 Planctomycetota bacterium
CAAATCTTGAATTCTGGTCCAAAACCACCAGGTCGAGCTTTCCGTCCTTGTTAAAGTCATTGATGTTTACCGCCAGCGGATTCGGGCCCGTCGCGATGTCGGTTTTTGGATTGAAGGACGGTGTCGTCGCACCTCCAGCGGTCGAATTCAGCAATACCGCAACGTTCGGGTTGGAGATCATCGCGACCGCCAGATCCGGTTTTCCGTCGTTGTTGAGATCACCAATCGCGACGTAGAACGGAGTCGTGCCACAGGTGAAATCGGTCTTCGTGGCAAATGACATCGCCGACGCGCCGACGGCGGTCGTGTTGAGCAGGACCGAGACCGTGGTGGAGTGGTAATTCGCCGTCACCAGATCGGGCCTGCCGTCGCCATTGATATCCCCTACCGCGACATTGCGCGGGTTCAAGTCTGTCGCGAACAGCGACCGGGTCGCGAACGTCGGGACCGTCGCTCCTGGAGTCGTGGTGTTCAACGCGACTCCCACCGTGTTGTCATCCAGATTCGACGTCACCAGGTCGGCCTTGCCATCGCCGTTCATATCGACGGTTACCAGCGAGTGTGGACCCGCACCGGTCGCGAAATCGACTTTGGCCGCCAAAGAGGGACTGGTCGCGCCGGGAGTTGTGGTGTTCAAAAACACCGAAATGGTACTGGCGCTGATATTGGCCGCCGCGATGTCGGGCCGGCCGTCGCCGTTGAAGTCACAGATTGCGATGTTCCGCGGCGTGACACCGGCGGCGAAATCGGTTTGTCCGGAAAACGTCGGTGTCGTCGCGCCGGGCGACGTCGTGTTAAATCGGACAGAAATTGTGTTGGCGTTCTGATTCGCCATCGCGAGATCGGGGCGGCCGTCGCCGTTCAGATCGCCAATGGCGACCGAATACGGGGATTCGGCGTTGGGGAGATCGGTTCTGGTCCCGAGTGTCGCCCCAGGCCCGATAACGTTGACCCCCGTGAGATTGACGCTGAATTGCTCGTCGGACTCGGCCAGCATGTCGCCGGTCACCGGGATGCTGATCGTCGCGGCCGCCGCCCCCGGCGCGATGGTGACAGTCCCCGTCTGAGCCGAGAAGTCACTCCCGGCGGTCGCTGTTCCGTTTGACGTCGTGTACGCGACCTCGAGTGTCGACAGCGCATCGTCACCGCCGCGCGTGACGGTGAAGACCATGTTGGTCGTGCCGTTGTTGCCTTCGCTGAGTGTCGCGTCGCTCACCGCGACCGTCGCGGCGAGCAGCGCCCGAACCTCGAGGACTTCGCAGGCGAGCGTTTGGCGAGCGTTCCGGGGCGCGCGACGAAGCTTTGTCCCCCGGGCCACACGCTGCCCCCTCTTCGAACCCCGGACTCCGAACCGCGCCCACAAACCCGCCAGCCAGTTGATGTACATCTTATGAGAAGTCCTGAGTATGGTGCGTTGTCGTTCTGTGGTATTGGCGAGCCGGGGCTACTGCTTCACCAGCACAAACGGGCCGGCGGTGCCGTCGGGAGCGAGGGCCGGGTCTCCCTGCGTCGCCAGAACGGTCCCCACGATCACGTTGGTATCGGGGATGAAGTAGCCGCGAATTGTGTTTTTCGAGTTACCGACTTCTCCAATCAACTGGATGCCGGGAAGGATTCGGCCACCGTCACCGGGAGTGACGTGGCCGGTCACCTTCAGGACGAGTTGTCCGGGGATGATGGTCAGCGTGCCTGAAACCGCGCCGGCACTGTCGGTGGTGACATCCAGAGTCGCCGACTCGGCCCAGTTGGCCACCAGGTCGGCGGGACGCGGGGGCAAAGAGGGGCCGGTCGGGTTCTTCGGATCCGGCCTGCTGGGAGCCCCTTCTCGGGGTCGAAAGCTACGATAGATCCAGCGGCCTTGAAAATCGGGCAATGGCATGGTGGGGGGTTCCGGAGGTGACTTTGGGGCGGCCGAAATCGACCGTCTGAACACCAAAGGCGAAATGCCCCACGGATCGGACGAAAAATCCGATTTTTTTTGACGGCCCGCTTGATGGATAGTTTCCGGTCACGGAACAAGGACCTGGTGTGGAAAATCGGGATGGAAAAAAACGGCTCGGTGGGTGTCGACGTGCAAAGTGAATGCCGGTGGCAGGTCAAGATAGGTTTTCAAGGGATTGCCAATGCGTTCCATGAATTCCGAGTCGTCCTCCGTTGGTCGATTTTTGGAGGAACGCCATCGATTCGCTGCGGGACGCTGCCGCGTCGGCCGCAACAATTTGGGGAATTCCGTGATCGCAAGCGGGTGAGTTTGGAGTGCGGAAGCTTGTTCCGGCCGTTCCTTCATCCTCCCTCGACGTGTGCAGGACGGCCCTGAACACATGGAACGCATTGGCCATTCCTTGAAAACCTAGCTTCACCCGCCGCTGGCCCCCACGACGCACTTCGGCACTCGCGGCGCCGACAGTCCGCGAAACAAGCAACAAAATCGGTTTTGATTTTGGACGTTGTTAGTTGCGACCCCGCGCAGTGGTGTTGCGACGGGAGGTTCCCGGGTGGCCACAGCCGGTGAACCGTACCAACGGGATTGCGGTTGTGTCACGGGGTGAGTTTGAACCCGACTGTTGACGCCGGACTTCCGTGAGCCATAGACTCCCCCAGCGCCAATAGCGACGACAGTCCCCGGGTGATACGACGATGACAGAAGGCGATGCGATCGATGACTCGAACCGCGGTTTTGATGCCGATTTGGCGGCCGCCAAAGCCGGCGATCGCAATTCACGCAACTGCCTGCTTGAGACTGTTCAGCGGTATCTGGAATCGATCGCTGAGGATAACACGCCCGATTGGCTGCGGCCTCGGTTTGGCCCGTCGAGCGCGGTCCAGGAAACGCTGATCACCTTAGACCAGCGAATCGAGGTGTTTGAGGGGACTGTGGGGGGTTGGCATGCCTACGCCCGTGTCATCCTGATCAATAAGATTCGCAGAGCAATCCAGGAAAACTTCGATCAAATTCCAGGACCGATTCCCGAGGGGGATCCTGCCGACCCGAATTCGGGGCCGTTGACCGCAGTGGTGAAGAAGGAACTCCGCGAGCTGCTGAAATCGGTTGAGTCGCAAATGAGTCCAGACCACCGGTTGGTCCTCAAACTTCGCAAACAAGAACTGTCATTCAGCGAGGTGGGAAAGCAAATGCGGCGTTCGGAAGATGCGGCCCGAAAGCTCTTTGGACGGGCCATGGCGGACCTCGAAAAACGATTGTACGCGCTGGACGTCTTGGATTCTTTCAAAAAAGACGTGCCCGTCCATGGATAGCGTTCCCATTCCAGAAAATTCAGGACCACCGCGTCCGGTTGGCCGTCTTTACTCCCTTTAGTTGTTGTCGTAACCCCGGATTTCCCGGCCTTTTCCTCCCAAGAATATGCCTCCAGACCCCGATCCACCCGAGTCCCCCGAAACTACTAAATCTTCCGCCGAGGGGGGCGCGCAGGCCGATTTCGGTCGGATTCTCACCTGGTATGACGATCGATTGATCGCGGGGGACGACGTCTCGATTGGACCCGTGTCGCATCTCTCGGAAAGTCTTGAAAAGGCCTCGTTTTCTGAACTGCAGCGGTTCGAACGGACGTTATGGCTCCTGCGGGAGTGGCGGCAACTCGACGATTCCGATGTCCCGTCCAGCGCCCCAGAGGCGGGGCAGTCGGAACCGCAATCCATTCCTCTCGAAGCAGCACCGATCACAACCGCCAAGGAGGCCGGCTCGACCGAACGGCCGTCCTCCGTCGCGCAACCGGACGCTGCCGAGGGAAAACAGGTACCAGTCGCGAATTCAAAACCGCGCTTTGACACAACTCGACTCCTGGGATTTGGGGCGTCGGGAATCGTCTTTCTGGCCTTCGACAATCGGCTCCGGCGCAATGTGGCGCTTAAGACCCCCTCTGGGCTTGGTGGGGCGACAGCCAGCTATCTGCGCGAGTCGGCGACGATTGCCGGGCTGAAAAGCGATGGGATCGTGCCAATC
>JAPLOC010000946.1 GCA_026692825.1 Planctomycetota bacterium
CGGCGGATATAATGCCCGGCTGCGGCCGCCCGCACCAATGAATTCCGCAGGCAATCCCCGAGTTCTGACGACCGGGGGCATTCCGTTCCGCACACCAGCCCAAGAGATTTCCTTGACGCCCCAGTCCGAGTTGCTGAGCCGCGATCTCAACCACCTCATCCATCCGCTCCACAACCGCCGGCTGCACGAAACTGAGGGGCATGTGTGGGTGAAGGGAGAAGGGGCGATTTTGACGGATGTGGAGGGACGCGAATTCATCGATGGCCTTTCCGGGTTGTGGAATGTGGTCGCCGGTCACGGGCGGAAAGAGCTGGCCGACGTAGCGGCGCGTCAGATGGAGACTCTGGCCTACTGTTCCGGCTACGCGGGGAGTACGAATCCACACGCGATCGCCCTGGCAGAGCGGCTGTCGCGCCTGACGTATCCCGCGATCAATCGCTTCTTCTTCACCTCGGGGGGCGCGGAGTCGAACGACTCGGCGTTCAAGACCGCCCGCTACTATTGGCGGGCGCTGGGAAAACCGGGCAAAACGAAGGTGATTTCGCGGCAATGGGGATACCACGGCGTCACGTTGGCCTCAATGAGTGCGACGGGACTATCGGCGTATTGGCCAATGTTCGAACCGTTGGTTCCCGGGTTCGTGCAGATTCCCTCCCCGTATCCTTATCGATACGTCGCACCGGCCGGAGTGAGTCCGGGGATTGCGGCGGCGAACGAACTCGAGTCGGCGATTTTGCGTGAGGGGGCTGATACGGTCGGGATGTTTCTCGCCGAGCCGGTTCAGGGAGCCGGTGGCGTGATTCCCCCTCCCGACGACTACTTTCCCCGAATCCGCGAAATCTGCGACAAGTACGAGGTTCTTCTGGTCGCGGATGAAGTCATCACCGGATTTGGCCGAACGGGGCGGATGTTTGGGTTGGAACACTGGGGAATTCAGCCCGACATGATCACATTCGCCAAAGCGATCACGTCGGGCTACTTCCCGTTGGGCGGGGTGGGGATGACCGAGCAGATCGCGAACACGCTGGATGCCGCAGCGCTTCCCTGGATGCACGCGTTTACTTACAGCGCGCATCCCGTGGGGTGCGCGGTCGCTCTCCGGACGCTCGACATCATCGAGCAGGAAGGTTTCCCGCAACAGGCGGCGGAAAAGGGGGCGTACCTGCTGAAGTCCTTGCGGGAGGCACTGGGAGATCACCCGCATGTCGGTGAAATTCGGGGGAAAGGTTTGATGTGTGGGGTGGAGTTCGTCGAGGATCGTGCGACAAAAACCGAATTCCCAGCGACGTTGAAGATGGGTAGTCGCGTCCACACAGCCGCGCAGAAACGGGGTCTGTACAGTCGACTGCGCGGAGAAGCGGTCTTCTGCCTGGCTCCGCCGGTGATCACGCCGTATCCGGTGCTGGATCGGATTGTGAACATTTTGGCGGAGGCTGTGGATGCCACATTGGATTCCGAACGCGCAGCAACTCCACGGTGACCGGGGTGGTGTACTACTGGGCGCTCCTTGACGTTGGCTTCTTGAGAGCGATAGCATCCGCTCCGTTCTGGTCCGGAATTTGCGGCTGCAGCGTTCCGCCTCAGAGGCTGATCACCCGATTCTCTTGAGAACTTGTCGAAGCGGAACTTCAATCCATGTGCGGCATCGCGGGAGTGTTTTTCAGTCGGTCGGGTCGGTCGGTGGAGTCGTCGCTGGTGACCAGGATGACCGATCTGATCGTCCATCGCGGCCCCGATGACGCGGGTCAGCTTGTGGATCGGGATCTCGGCATCGGCATGCGCCGGCTGAGCATCATCGACCTGAGCGCTGGCCACCAGCCAGTTTTCAATGAAGATCAGTCGATCGCCGTCGTCTTCAACGGTGAGATCTACAACTTTCAGGAGATCCGAGACGAGCTGGTCGCCAAGGGACATCAATTCCGCACACATTCCGATACCGAGGTGATTGTCCATCTCTATGAAGAGATGGGGGCGGATTTTCCCCGGCGGTTAAACGGAATGTTCGCGATCGCTCTGTGGGACTCCAAGCGTCGGCGGCTGGTCGTGGTGCGCGATCGACTCGGTGTGAAACCGGTCTATTATGCGTGGACGGCGGACGGGCTGGTCTTTGGTTCCGAACTGAAGTGCGTCCTGGCAGATCGCGGTGTCTCCCGCGAGATTGACCAGGAGGCTCTCTACCAGTACCTGACGCTGGGTTACATCCCCAATCCCATGAGCATTCATCGGGATGTTCGTCAATTACCTCCCGGCGCTCGCATTGTTGTCGAGGGGGGAGAGATGCGTATCGATCGGTACTGGCGACTGAACGCCATGGTCGATCGTTCCCTTTCCCGACCCGACGCGGAACACAAACTGCGCGACCTGCTGTCGAATGCCACGAAACTGCGCATGATCAGCGACGTTCCTCTGGGGGCGTTTCTAAGCGGCGGTCTCGATTCCAGCATCGTTGTCGCCCTGATGGCGAAACAGAGCAGCGTTCCGGTCAAGACCTTCTACATCGATTTCGATGAACCGGAATACAGCGAGCGGGAATTCGCGCGCGCTGTCGCCCAACGGTACGGGACCGATCACCACGAACTGGTCGTTCGGCCGTCGGCGGTTGATATTCTCGATCGTCTGGTGGCTCATTATGACGAACCGTTCGCGGACTCGTCGGCGATTCCGACCTGGTTCGTGTCTCAGTTGACCCGGGAACATGTGACGGTCGCGTTGGCGGGAGATGGGGGAGACGAATCGTTTGGCGGATACACCCGGTACCAGCGAATTCTCGCTCACCGGGAGTTCCCCTCCGCGATTCGAAAGCTCGCCGGCGGAGTGGGCAACGCGTTGGCGGCGGTGCTGCCACGGACGATGACGGGGCGGGACGCGATGCGGGCTCTCGGATACGACTACGGCCAGTTGTTCGCGGGTGTGTTCGATGAGGCCAAGACCCGTGAGCTGTTGACTCCTGAATTCTTGCGAACGGCTGGGAAGTCGTCGGTTTGGGATGCCGCCAGTGAAATCTACCGGCGGGCCGATCCGGACGATCGCCTGGCGCGGTATGCGCTGTTGGACCTGGAACGATATCTCCCCGACGACATTCTCGCGAAAGTCGACCGTGCCAGCATGGCGCAC
>JAPLOC010000947.1 GCA_026692825.1 Planctomycetota bacterium
GACTTCTTGCAGAAACACGGGCGAAAACATCCGAGTTGTAGGAATCTCCTGGACGTTGGGAAGGCGTCGAAGGCGTATCGTCCCCCAGGGCGTTACGGTTTCGGCTTCATTGTCCCAGGATTCGCACAGCGGCGCAAGAGCTTCGACGAAGGATTCTGCCGTTACCAGCGAGACTTCCTCGTTGAAGACGACTTCAACCAGCGGGTGGCAGCGGTCAAAAAGTTCCTCGCCTGCTGAATACAAGCGCTCGACGTGCCTTGCCTCCTTTTCCGCATATTCGTTAAGTCCCAGGCGTCGCTTGCATTCGACGACGAGTGGGACAGGCAGGTCATGAATCCGAAAATCCGGGGATTTGTGCTTGTTCGATGCCGGTAGCATCTCGACAGTTCGGCCACTCCGTACGCATGCTGTTCCCACCAGCAGTTCAAAGACGATCGAGGCAACATCGCGGGAGGATTCTGTCGGGAGCGACTTGAACTTAGCCTTTGCTTCCGGGCCCAGTTGGTCTATGACAGACAGGCAAGCCCCGAGGCCGGCAGCCTCACCTACCAGCAGCGGGCCGTCAAACAGGTCGATATCGTTGCGATTACTCAGCAGGTCCTCGCAGAGAAGGAGCATCTGGGCAAATCGCTGCGGACGAGTCCGTGCATTGAGTGGGAGCAGCCTTTGGCGGCCAACCAGATGCAGTCGACAGTCGGACGAGTCGCTTCCGTCATAGCATTGTCGATAGTGGAACGCGGCCTGTTCGCGAAGCCAGCTTTGATCGATGACCGACTGGAGTCGCTCATAGCCATATGAGACAGCATCTTCCAGCTTCGAGGTAGTCGGAACTCGCTGGATAGCAGAACTCCAATAGTCGTCGCCGAGGGCGGGGCGGTGAGCCCGCTCGAACGCCCTTAGCCACTCATCATCCACTCCGTATTTCGCCTTCAGCGATTCGACTGCGTCTCGGGAAATCTCGGCGAGAGCATCGCTCGACTTGCCGAGGACTACTTGTAACCGGTCATACTCAGCCTGAAGCGCAGCGTTATTCGGATCTTCCTCAAGGCGCGCGACTACGCGGGCAATCTCGCGAACGGTTACGGATGCTTGTTGTATCAACTCATCGGTGCGGTCATGCGGTTGCTCAGGGAAAGGTCGATCCTCCAGCGAGGCGGCATCTTGGCGTTTAGGCGTGGCATGGTTCCGTGATATGCGACACGTCTTTACGTGGAAAGGTTCGCACTTCAGCTCACGTTTCGTCCAAACAGCGGCTGACAACCACATTTTCAAATTGTAACGCCTGAAGTCAGGCTTCACGAGGCAGACTCAAACCGAGGCTGAAAAGCACTCTGGCGTGAGGCTTCGAAACTGCGTCGATCCGACGCCCGTCCTACACACCGACGCATCTCCAGCCAGTAACGGCAGCAACTTGGTAGCTGTGGTACGAAGTTCAGTTCCTGTCGCTGGTCACCAATCTAGGTAATTTGAGTAAGGCAAAAATCCGGGCAACGCCAGTTGAACTTTCTCAAAAAACGTTCGAATTCTGGCACTCTGAGCGGATTCTGGCGTCGCCCGCGTGCGCCTGCGAAGGGTTGTGGGAAAAACCCGTCTCAGAAATCTAAGTGCCATCAACTCGTCGGTCGGCCAGGAGTTGACACAGCGTTTCATCACTCGCATCCGTCGAAACCGACCTGTTCTCGGCAACTACGTGCCGCGCTACGTGCCATTTTCTAGGGGTTTTGTCGTCGAGTCGTCATGCTCCGAGGGGCTGCCTTCCGCCGGCTTCCGTCGGTTTCGGGCAGCATCAACGCACCGACGAGCGACGCCATGCTCCTCACTGACCGCGATTCTGAAATCCTCGCCGCCCTCTGCACGCAGATTCGGATGATCACGCCGCGCCAAACGGCGCTCGGCTGGTGGCCTCCCAGGGAACAGGACGCCGTCAATGCGCTGGCCCGGCTGCGGGTGCTGCACTCGGCCCGGTACCTGGTGAAAGCGACCGTTCTCGCGAGGCCGTTGCCGATTCTTCGCGGGCCGGTCGTCCGCTGGAGTCCAGGAGAGTTTCTTCCTGACTTCGGTGCGGTCGCCTGGAAGCTGCGGAAACGCTGGCGGGTGGCCGCCCGTCAGACGACGGTCTACCTCGCCGCTCCCCGCGCCCGAAGATTGTTCGGCGGCAATCAACGGGGTGTCATCCGTCGGCAGTTTCAGGCGGGGCACGACCTGGGGGTGACCCAGATGTACGTCTGCATCCGCCGTTACAATCCGCAAGTTCTCCCCTGCTGGATCGGCGAAGACCGCCTGGCCCCCGCACGCCGTCAACAAAAACTCCCCGATGCGGTTCTCTCCGCCTCCCCCGATGCATTACCTTATCTCGTGCTTGAGTTCGGAGGAGCCTACGACAAGGCTCGGGTCCAGGATTTCCACACAGACTGCGAAGCCCGAGGACTGTCCTATGAGATCTGGTAGACCATGCCCCGTCCCCCCACGCGCAACCCGCGACTTCAGGATCGTGACTACGACATCCTGTTGCACCTCATGCGCTATCGGATGACGACCCCCGACGTCCTCCACCAGCACTTCTTCGACGACTCCGAACGGAACGCCGTCACCAAGGTCACCTCGCGGCTCACCTCCCACGGCTTTCTGCTCAGCCACCCCCTGTTCGCCACCCAGACCTATTTCGGACTGGGACCCAACGGGGCGAAAGCCATGGGGCTCTCTCCCCGCAAAGTTGGTCCCCTCGGCCCGCAGTCGCTGGTGACCGAGTTCGGCATTCTCAGCTTCTGCTGTCGCGGTCCGATCCGACGGAAGCGACTGCGCGTCAGTGAACTGAGC
>JAPLOC010000948.1 GCA_026692825.1 Planctomycetota bacterium
GAGCCGTGCCCGTCAGGAAGCGGAAACAGACAACCGCTTCCTGACGGGCTCGGATTCATTATCGCAATCCGTCGATATGACTTCCACACGGCCGATCGGTACAATCGGTCGATCAAATTGGCGAACCGTCCAGTTGGGCGGTGTCGGAGTCGACATGCGGAAGTGAGAACCGTTGTTTCGATTCGGACTCGCCCGTTCCGAACCTGATTCCGTCCCGTCCCACGATGTTCGCACTCATCCGACAGTCGCGTCTGGAACTCGTTCAAGGCGACATCACGCAGCAACAGGTCGATGCGATTGTCAACGCCGCCAATTCCGAACTCGCGGGAGGGGGAGGGGTCGACGGGGCGATTCATCGGGGCGGGGGACCGCAGTTGATGGCTGAAACCGACCGGCTCTATCCGGACGGTTGTCCAACGGGAAGTGCCGTCGCGACCGGGGCGGGGAGGCTAAACGCCCGCTTTGTCTTTCATGCCGTCGGTCCGATTTGGGAGGGGGGCCATTCCGGCGAGCCGGCGCTGTTGGCAGGAGCGTATCGGCGTTGTCTTGAGCTGGCGCTGGAACACCACTGCCAAAGCGTCGCCTTTCCCGCGATCAGTACGGGAGTTTACGGCTACCCCAAGGATCTCGCCGCCGAGACATCGCTGGCTGCGGTTTGCGACTTCCTTCAGGCGCACAATCAACCCGAGCTGGTGCGGTTCGTGCTGTTTGACGCGGGGACACTGCGGGCATATTCCCAGGCACTCGAAACGTTGACACGGGACACACACAATCCGTAGCCGACAATTCCAGTTTTCCGAATTTCAGACGGTCTGTTTGAAACCTCCTTGTGAGCCAACCATGCGAACACCGACGACCTCGCTCCGCTTCCTGACAAACGCCGCCGCCGTTTGCGCGTGCGTATTCGTCTGCACGATTCACGCTCTGTGCGCCCGCGGCGCGGAGGATCCCGCCGGGACGACGAAGCCAAAAGTTCCCGCCGCTCCCGAAGGGGTCAAACCTCGAACCAAGCCAACCGCCGGTCTGGTCCCTCTGAATGAGGCGGGAACGGTTCTGTTCGATCGCGCGGGAAAAAAGGTTGTGGTCAAGGGAGAGGTTGTCTTGCGTAATGGCGGGCTGGAAATGTTCGCCTGCCGCAAGAAGTCCAAAGAGCATGAGTCGATCGTCGCGATTGACGCCGACGCGTTCGTGATTCACTCGGCGCTTTTGGCATTGAAGGCGGCCCCTGGCGGACCCGCAATGTACGAACCGAAGTTCGCTCCGCCCCACGGTCAGAAACTCGACATCTTCGTCAACTGGACCGATGGTGAAGGAAAGAACCGACGTGAGCGGGCCGAGTCGTGGGTCCGGGAGACGGTCAATCGGTTCTGGGTGAAACCCCTGGAAAAACTCCCGGAAGGAGTTGATTTGCCCGAGAATTCGCCCCTGAAATACGACCGCAAACAGCACGACTTGTTGTGGTACGGACCGATGACCGACAAACAGAAGACTGAGTATCTGGCGATGTCGAAAGACAAAACATGGCGCGAAGCGATTGAGTTCTTTCACGAACGCGGGCAGTTGAGAGGCTTGAAAGCCGAATGGGTATTTGTCGGTAGCATTCTGTCGGTCGATGAATCCACCGGGGAAAAGAGCTACGCCGCCGAGGAGGGGCAGTACATTTGCGTCTCGAATTTCTCATCGTCGATGGTCGATGTCGCAGTCCAAAGCAGCGACCAGGCGGACAATCTGGCGTATGAGGCCTGGACGGAACGGATCCCGCCCAAAGGGACCGCTGTCACGCTGGAATTGATCCCGGTGTTTGAGATGCCTCCCGAAAAGCCCGCCAACTAGTCGGCATGATTCCATGAAGATCACGCGTCTTGAGACCTTTGTCATTGGCGACGGACCGGAGATCGATCCCGATCAGGGAGGGATCGAACCGATGGCCTGTTTGCGGATTCACACCGACGAAGGTCTGATCGGTCTGGCCGAGGTGTTTCGTGTTCCTCCAGGGGTCGTGCAGGCGACCGTGGGGGGACCACAGTCGCACTTCGGCAAGCTGCTTCTGGGGCGGGAGATCATCCATCCCGAACAACTGTGGCAGCACATGTGGGACGCGCTGATCCACACGAATCGGCGGGGATGGCAGGTGATCATTCTCGGGGCGCTCGATGTCGCCTTGTGGGATTTGTACGGGCAGATGTTGGATCAGCCGGTCTGGCGTCTGCTCGGTGGAGTGCAGCGGGGACCGTTTCAATCGTCCGCGGAAACCTCGACCACGCATGTCGTTCCCTACTGCACCCTCGTCTCGGATGTCTGGGGGGGCGAGCCGATGTTTCGGCAACAGGTCGCGCGGGCCGAGACTCTCGCGGGATTGGGATACCGCGCGTTCAAAATCGAACCGATGATGTCGTCGCCGCGTGATGTGGTGGAACTCGCCCGGCGGTTTCGGAAAACACTGGGTTCAGCCCCCACCTTGATGGTGGATGTGGGATATTTGTTCCATGACCTGCCGACGGCCGAGCGAGTGGCTCGCGAACTGGCGGAATTTGACATCTACTTTTTTGAAACTCCGTTCGCGGTGGATTCGCCGGAGCCTTACGCCCGACTGGCGGCGAAGTGCGACATTCCGCTGGCGATGGGGGAACATGGTGTCACGCGGTGGGAGTTTCTCGACATGATGGACCGCGGC